>DASVAW010000122.1 GCA_036376135.1 Candidatus Polarisedimenticolaceae bacterium
GCGGAGCGTGGCGTCTACGCCTGGCGTTCTCACCGCAAGCGGACCGCGTGGCGATCGTGATGCCGGCGGACTTCGGGGACAGCCCCGTGGAAGTGTGGGAGATCGGGGACCCGAGCGCGCCGCGGCTCCTGTGGAAACGCACGGCGGGTGTCTCCGACGCGGCGTTCGATCCGACGGGGAGCCGCCTGCTCGTGAGCGGACCGTGGTCCGGCTTCACGTTCGAAACGGAGGTCCACGACGCGGGCACCGGGGTGTCGGTGAACGGTCCGTCGCAAGGGATCGCGAAATACTTCTATCACGGCCTCGGCACGCAGTGGGTCGCGGACGGCCGCTGGCGCGCCGTGTACTGGACGTGGACGCGGCACGAGTGGAGCGACGTCGTCGTCGACCTGACCGCTTCTCCTCCCGAGGTCGTGCGCGTCCTCGATCACGAGGAATCGGCTCCCTCGTTCGCGGCACGCGAGGGCGGCGGCTGGTACGAGGTCCGCTGGGATCCCGCGACGAGACGGAGCCGCGTCGTGACCGCGGATCCGGACGGGGACACGGCCGTGGCACCCGCGACGGGAATCCACGGGGCGCCGATGCCGCTGCGCCGCGGTTTCGTGACGACCTCGCGCTGGATCGACGGCCGGGTCGGCTTTTCCGTCTGGCGGGACCCCGCCCTCAATCGCCCGCCGGTCGTCGTTGCGGAGGGCGATCGCACGCTCGAGTGCGTCGACGGCGGCGGCGCTCTCGCGCGATTCGATGCCTCGGCCTCCTGGGACCCCGACTCGGCCCCCGGCACGCGGGACGACGTCGTCGCCTTCGCCTGGAGCGTGGACGGCGAGAGGGTGTCGTCCGACGCGACGGTCGCCGCGGTTCTTCCGGTCGGGGATCACGACGTGGCCGTCGAGGTGCGGGACGCGCTCGGGGCGTCGTCCTCGACATCGTTCGTCGTGGCGGTCGGCGACCACACCGCCCCCGAGGTCCAGTTACGCATCGGGCCGGCGCTCGACGGCGCGCTCTGGGACCGCGCCTTCCATCCGTCGACCTCCGTCGTCGACGCCTGTGACGCCGCACCCCGCGCGACGATGGTGGTGCGGCTCCCGGAAGGCGCCGAGGCGATGGAGGTCTCCTGGGAACGCGCGGTGTCCTCCGCGGTGGAGATCCGGCTCTCCAGGCGGGGTGCGCGCGTCGTGCTGCTCGGTCCCGACGAAGCGTCGCTCCGCGGCGCGTGGGACGCCGCGCTGCGCGCCGGCGGATTCGCCGCCGATGCGACGACGCGCCTGGAGTCGGGCGGGGAGTCGCGGGGGGTCGCGTGGAGATTCGAATCGGGGCGCGCGGTCGCCTACGGCGGGCGGGACCTCGTCGTCTCCGCCACCGCGGTCGACGCCTCCGGGAACGCGGCGTCGGCGAGCGCATCGCTCTCCGCGGCGCGTCAAGCGGCGTGCAAGACGCCGCCGCCCGGGAGCGCGTGCGTGCCCCGGTGACCCGCGTGCGATGATCCGCGCCTGCCCATGCAGGCCTTCATCCGGGATCTCCTCGAGCACACGGCGATCGGCTCGCGCGTGGCGCGGCGGACGCCTACTGCGGCGCTTCGGGAGGCGTGATGTCCACGGCGCATCGAAACCCGAGGCTACCGAAACGCTCGCCGGGGAGACGTGGGTAGCGGTTCGCGACGCTGAGCCAGGTCCCGAGGTTCACCCAGGACCCCCCGCGCGTCACGCGGTCCTGGCCCGTGGCCGGTCCACTCGGATCGGTCGCCTCACCGCGTGAATAGCCTTCGTACCAGTCCGCCACCCACTCACTGACGTTCCCCGTGGTATCGCACAATCCATAACCGTTCGCTCCGAAGCGGCAGACCGGAGCGGTCTCTCCAAACCCGTCGTCCCACGACCACTTCTTGCCGTAGAGATGCCCGCAGTTGCGATCGCAGACGTTGGCCCGGCAGGTTCCTCCGGCGCAGACCTCCTCGTCACCCCACGAATACGTCTTCCCCGCGAGTCCCCCGCGTGCGGCGTATTCCCATTCCGCTTCGGTGGGCAGCCGGCCGCCGACTCTGCCGCAGTATTCCTGCGCGTCGCTCCAACGCACGTGGACGACGGGCGTGTCGGGCCCGCCGGTCTGGCCTTCCGGCACTCCCGCCATGACACGACCGTACTGGGCTATCGTGACCTCGTGCCGGTCCATCAGAAATGCGCGACTGATGTGCACGCGGTGGATCGGCTGTCCATCGTCCTCTCGGCGCTCGCTCCCCATCTTGAACGATCCCGCCGGGATCGTGACCAGCTCCATCTCGTCTGCCGTTCGGAGGATCTTGTTGCCGTCGCGCTTCAGCCTGGCGACCGGCGTTGCCGCGGGTGCGGCGGGTGATTCCTCGCGCAGGCCGGCGAGATCGGCCGCAATCCGAGCTCGGTCCGCCTCCACCAGATCGGGGTTGTCGGCGACCAGCGCTTCGAGAGTCCGAGCCGCGCCGGCGGCGTCGCCGGCCGCGGCGAGATCCAGCGCTTTTCGTCGACCCGCTGCGACCCGGTCATGAACGACGGCGGGACGGATATCGCGCGCCATCTCGCGGGCCGCTTTCTGGATCGCGGCGTCCTCACTCTCGGAGGCAACGCGCTCGTAGAGCGCGAGTGCCTCATGCGTATCTTTGCGTTCCAGGGCGTCATAGGCCTGCTTGTAGCGAGCCAAGTGCGGCCGCTCCGAAGCGAGAGCATCGTAATTCGCGAGTCGCTGCGCGGTCATGGAGCTCAGCCAGGGAATGTGCAGCATCTCGAACGCCTTGCGGAGGGATGCCAGCGCTCCGGCTTCGTCGCCGGATTCGCGAAGCGCCTCGGAGTATCGAGTCACTCCGGCGTAGATCCCCCACTCCGCAGTATTGCGCGGGTCGAAGTCCGTGGTCCGCGCCTGCAGATCGGCATACAGGGCCGCCGCCTCGTCGAGCCGGCCGGTCGTCGCGAGGTGTCCGACGAGATCGGCCAGGAAATCGATCTTCGAGGGCATCAACGATCGCGCGCGGTTGAGCGCGGCGATCGCCTCGGCGCGATCGCTCTCGCCGTACTTGAAGGTGCGAGCGAACTCCGCAAGCGCAGCGAGATTGTCGGGGTCCGTGGCGAGCACCTCACGGAACAGCTCGCGAGCGCGCGCAACGTCCTTCGGAATCTTGTTCATGTCGCGGGTGGAAATGGAGGCACGCTCGAGCAGCATGCGGCCATATCGGATACGCGCTGCGTTGCCACCATCCTCGAGCGCCGCTTCGTACAAGGAGGCCGCGGTGGGCCATCCGTCGGCGCTCTCGTTGAGACGGGCCAAGTCGAGTTGAATGTCCAACCGATCGGGCTCGAGCTTCAGCGCGGCGCGCAGAAGCTGCTTGGTCGATTCGCTCGGTAGGATCTCGCTCTGAGACAGGAGGTCGCCCTGCCGGTAAAGGGTCTCCGCTTTCGAGATCGGCGTGGCCGTGTTGACGCGTTCGATGGTCGCGGTGTCGAGTTCGATCAGTAAGCTGGCGAAGGACTCGGAACGGGCGTAGATGCCGAGCTCCTGGTCGAGGGTCTCGGGCGCCATCGCCGTGGCTGTTCGGAATGCCTCGAGCGGAGGCTCGCCGCGCCGAAGCCGGCCGACGAAATCCACGAAGCGTCCGCGCCGCTCCTCGTCGGGAACGATCAGCCAGTGGGCGAGGAGCCAGCACTGCGCATGGAAGCTCTCCCGAGCCCGATCCCCGTCGTACTCCGGCGACTGAAAGTTCGCGGCGAGCAAGCGATCCACCGGAAGCAGGGTCGCTCGTTTCAATTCGGCGAGTCGCTCGCGAGGCGGCGTTCCAACCGCGGCGGTTGCCTGACCGGGAGGAGCGAAAACGGTGTCGTAAAACAGAGCGAGGCCCTCGTCGATACAGAGCGGCGCGTCGGGGATGTTGTCGTCCAGCACGGTGTGGACGTAGTCATGACGGATGACGGCACCGAGCGTCGTCTTGCCCGTTGCATCCTTGGCGACATTCACGGCATGCGTGGGCCCGTCGACATTGCCGTTGAGCCCCGCGCGATCTCGCTTCAGTACCGTCCCGTAACTGGCGCGAGGCTCGACACCGCGAAAGACGTAGATCGTCGTCGGTACGGTCGACAATCCTCCCGTGGTCCCACGGAGCACTTCCCGAAGGGTCTCGATCTGGATTCCCGTTTCGACGAGCTGTTCCGGGCTGACGTTGCCGAAGAGCGAGAAGTTGGGCGTGTCGACGCGTCGCCAAACGTCTTGCCGGGGCGGCTCGGCCGCGCCGGCCGCGCCGACCAGCAACAACGCGACGATCCACATGGAGCGCGTCAGCGATTCCATAGGTCCCTTCGCCCGCATTCCTGGCCGCGATATCGTCGGCCTCCGAAAGGCTTGCCCGCCTGCATCCCCGCGTCTCGGGTCCGGGATCGGGTGTGATGTAAGCCCCCAATTCCCGCCCCAAGACCTGGTCACCGTGCGGATTCTCCTCCCGGTGCACGGGCGATTCAAGCTGCGCGCGTCCGGCGGCCGAAGAAACCCGCGTGCGATAATTCCCGCCTGCCCATGCAGGCGTTCATCCGGGATCTCCTCGAGCACAAGGCGATCGGCTCGCGCGTGGCGCACTACCGCCACCTGCCGGCCCGTCCCGCGCGGTTCGGCGCGCCCGCGCGTCCGCTCCATCCCGCGCTCGCGGAGGCGCTCGCCGACCAGGGGGTGACGCGCCTCTACTCCCACCAGGCGCAGGCGATCGACGCGGCGCGCGCGGGGAGGAACGTCCTCGCGGTGACGCCGACGGCCTCGGGGAAGACCCTCGTCTTCGCGCTCCCGGTCCTCGAGTCGTTCCTCGAGGACGACGGCGGGCGGGCGTTGTTCCTCTACCCGACGAAGGCGCTCGCGCAGGACCAGGTCGCCGGCCTGCGCGCGCTGTCGGGAGGGCTTCCGGGGATAAGGCCGCCGCGATTCGAGATCTACGACGGCGATACCCCCGACTCGATGCGGCGGAAGATCAAGGCCGACCCTCCCGAGACGCTGGTCACGAACCCGGACATGCTCCACCTCGGGATCCTCGCCCACCACGCCGACTGGGCGGGGTTTCTCTCCGGGCTGAAGTGGGTCGTGATCGACGAGCTGCACGTCTATCGCGGCGTCTTCGGCGCGCACGTCCACCACATCCTGTCGAGATTGAAGCGCCTCGCGGCGATGTACGGCGCCTCGCCCCGCTTCATCGCCGCTTCGGCCACCGTCGGGAACCCCGCGGAGTTCGCGGAGACCCTCGTCGGCGAGCCGTTCGAGGTGATCTCGGATTCCGGCGCGCCGCGCGCGGGGCGGCACGTCGCCATCGTGAACCCGGGGTCGATCTCCCCGTACACCGCGGCGGTGCGCGTGGTGACCGAGTCGGCGCGCCGCGAGCTTCGCACGATCGCCTTCACCAAGGCGCGGCGGATCGCCGAGCTGCTGTACACCTGGCTCGTGCAGGAGGCCCCCGAGCTCAAGCGCAGGGTCGCCCCCTATCGCGCGGGGTACCTCCCGGAGGAGCGGCGCGCCCTCGAGAAGCGGCTGTTCCGCGGGGAGCTGCTGGCGGTTTTCTCCACGAGCGCCCTCGAGCTCGGGATCGACGTCGGCTCCCTCGACGTGTGCGTGCTCGTCGGCTACCCGGGCTCGATGACCTCGACGTGGCAACGCATGGGGCGGGTGGGGCGTCAGGACCGCGAGGCGCTCGTCGTCCTCATCGCGCTCCCCGACGCACTCGACCAGTACCTCGTCGCGCACCCCGACCTCTTCTTCGGCGAGGCGTTCGAGCGGGCGATCCTCGATCCCTGGAACCCCGCGATCGCCGGGGCGCACCTGGTCTGCGCCGCCGCCGAGGAGCCGCTCCGGCGCGACGAGCTCCCCGACCGCGCGATCGCGATCGCCGAGGGGCTCGAGCGCGAGGGGCGCCTGGCGCTCGACGCGTCGGGGGAGCGCTGGGTCTCGTTCCGGCGCCGGCCGCAACGCGACATGAACATCCGCAGCGCCGGCGCGCCGTTCACGATCGTCGACGTGGAGCACGACCGGATCCTCGGCTCGATCGACGGGATGCGCGTCTACCACGAGTGCCATCCCGGGGCGATCTACCTCCACGGCGGGCAGTCGTTCCTGATCCGTTCCCTCGACGCCGACGCGAAACGGGTCGAGGCGGCGCCCGCGCGGGCCGACTACTACACGGTCGTGCTCGGGGAGAAGGAGACCGAGATCCTCGAGCGCCTCGAGACGGGGGAGGCGAGCGGGCACCCGACCGGGTTCGGCCGTCTCAAGGTCACGGTGAAGATCCGCGAGTACCAGAAAAAGCGCCTGTTCGACGGCGAGCCGATCTCGACGCATCCGGTGGAGGCGCCGCCCCTCGTCTTCGAGACGACCGGCCTCTGGATGCAGCTCCCCGCGGCGATGCCCGGGCTCATGACCGCCGAGGGGCTGCACTTCATGGGCGGGATCCACGCCGCCGAGCACGCGATGATCGGGTTGTTCCCGCTGCTCGCGATCGCCGACCGCGGCGACATCGGCGGGATCTCGTACCCGATGCACCCCCAGCTCGGGACGCCGGCGATCTTCATCTACGACGGCGTCTCCGGGGGAGCGGGTCTCGCCGAGCGCGCCTTCCGGGAGCTGGCGCGGCTCCACGAGGCGACGCGCGAGCTCGTCTCGGCGTGCCCCTGCGAGACCGGATGCCCCGGTTGCATCCAGTCCCCCAAGTGCGGGAACGGGAACAAACCGCTCGACAAGGCCGCGGCGCTGCAGGTCCTCGAGACCTTCCTGGGGGAGCGCACGATTCCCGCCGACGCGCCCGTCGTCGAGCTCCCGGTTCCGCCGCCCCCGACGCGCAAACACGGGATCACCCGCGTCGACCGTCGCGGGGAGCCGGTCCCGCAAGGGCAGGTCCTCGTGTTCGACCTCGAGACCCAGCGCAGCGCCGCCGAGGTCGGCGGCTGGGACAAGGCGAGCGCGATGGGGCTCGCGCTGGCGGTCGTGTACGACGTCGGGCGGCAGGTGTACCGCACCTACTTCGAAGCCGACGTCGACCGCCTGCTCGTCGACCTCGCCTTCGCCGACCGGGTCGTCGGGTTCAACATCGACCGCTTCGACCTCGCGGTGCTTTCCGGGTACACCGACCGCGACCTCGGGAAGATCAAGACCCTCGATCTGCTCAAGGTGGTGCACGCGAGCCTGGGTTTCCGGCTCTCGCTCGGGCACCTGAGCGAGGCCAACCTCGGGGAGTCGAAGGGCGGGGACGGGCTCCAGAGTCTGCAGTGGTGGAAGGAGGGGCGTATCGACCTCATCGAGCGGTACTGTCGCAAGGACGTCGAGGTGACGTGGAAGCTCTGGTCGCTCGGGAGGGAGCGGGGATACCTCCTCTACCGAGACAAGGCGGGGCGATCGCTCCGCGTTCCGGTATCGTTCTGACCATGCGTCGTTCGATCATGGTCCCGATCCTCCTCCTCGCCTCCGCGTGCGCGCGGCCGACGATGGCGCCGTCCACCCCGCCCACGTCGTGGGCGTCCGATCTCGCGGCCTACCGCGCGGCGAAGGACGCGTCGTTCCGGCACGATCCCGACTCGCCGCTCGCCCCGGCATCCCGCGCGACGTTCCGCGGGCTCGAGTACTGGGAGGCGGATCCCCGCTACTACCTCGCGGGGTTCATGACCCCGATCGACCCTCCGGAGCCCGCGACGATCGTCACGACCGGAGGTGTGGAGCGCCCGTGCGAGAAGGTCGGGCGCATCTCCTTCCGCCTTCCGGGGGGCGACGGGGCGCTGACCGTCTACCGCCTGCTCGACCAGGAGCGCGTCGAGGGGGGCGCGGGCCTGTTCCTGCCGTTCATGGACGCAACGACCGGCAGGGAGACCTACGGGGCCGGGCGCTACGTCGAGCTCGACGGCCCGGACGGCGGACCGTACGTCGTCGACTTCAACCGCGCGTACAGCCCGCTTTGCGCGTACGGGATGCCGGAGCGTTACCGCTGCCCCGCGACGCCGAAGGAGAACAAGCTCCCCTTCCGCGTCGAGGCGGGGGAGCGCGGCTGGGCGGGGCACTGATGGGGGAACGCGACGTCGTGTTCCTCGTCGGCTTCATGGGCTCGGGGAAGTCGAGCGTCGGCCGCGCGCTCGCGACGCTTCTTCGCGCGCGCTTCGAGGACACCGACGCCCTGGTGGAGGCCGCGGCGGGGAAACCGATCGAGGCGATCTTCCGCGACGAGGGGGAAGGGCGCTTCCGCGAGATGGAGTGGGACGCGCTCCGCTCGCTCGACGGCGCGTCGAACGCGGTGATCGCCACCGGCGGCGGACTGTTCCTCGGAACCGCGCAGCGCGCGTTCGTGCGCCGCGCGGGGACGAGCGTTTGGCTCGACGTTCCGCTCGAGGTCGCGCGCTCGCGCGCGGGCGATTGCGCCTCGCGGCCGCTGTGGCGCACGCAGGATCCGATCGCGTTCCGGGCGTTCTTCGAGCGGCGCCGCGCGGCGTACGCCCTCGCCGATCTTCGCGTGGACGCGTCGCGCGGCTCGGCGGAAGAGGTCGCCTCGCGCGTGCGCCTCGTGTTGAATTGTTGATTTTCCTTCGGGAAAACGGTACAACGCGCGCGTCGTCCCGATCCCAAGGAGGACTTTAGATGACGAAGACCGAATTGATCCAGGCCCTCGCGGACGCGACGGGCAGCGACCGGAAGGCGTCGCGGGCCTTTCTCGAGGCGCTCACGGCGCTCGTCGAGAAGCAGGTCAAGAAGGGCGGCGAAGTGCCGCTCAAGGGCCTCGGCAAGTTCAAGGTCGTGAAGCGCAAGGCGCGCATGGGGAGAAACCCCGCCACCGGCGAGGCGATCAAGATCGCCGCCAAGACCGTGGTCCGCTTCACCGTGGCGAAGGCCCTCAAGGACCTCGTCAAGAAGACGAAGTAGAGGCGTCGACCCGAGCGCGGCGGGCGGTTCTCACGCCCGCCGCCTCACACCGCGTCGGCCGCGATGTCCGCGCGGTGGCGCTCCCCCTCCCAGCGAATGCAGGCGACCGCGTCGTAGGCGCGGGCCCGCGCCCGCGCGACGTCCGCCCCGATCGCCGTCACGCCGAGCACGCGGCCTCCGCTCGTGACGACCCGTCCCGCGGCGTCGTGTTCGGTCCCGGCGTGAAAAACCACGACGCCCTCGATCGCCTCCGCGGCGTCGAGGCCGGAGATCGGCGTTCCCTTCGCGTATTTTCCCGGGTATCCCTCGGCGGTCATCACGACGCACACCGCCGCGTCGCGCCGGAACCTGGCCTCGACGCCGCGGAGATCCCCCGCGGCCGCCGCCCGGAGGAGCGGCAGCCAGTCGCCGTCGAGTCGGGGGATCAGCACCTGCGTCTCCGGGTCCCCGAATCGCGCGTTGAACTCCAGAACCCGGGGCCCGTCGGGGGTGAGCATGACGCCGACGAAGAGGACGCCGCGGTAGGGGTGCCCTTCCGCCGCCATGCCCGCGAGCAACGGCGCGACGACGCGATCGCGCAGGAAGGCGCGGGAGTCGTCCCCGAGGTGCGCGGACGGGGAGTACGTTCCCATGCCGCCGGTGTTCGGCCCGGTGTCGGCGTCCCCGGCGCGCTTGTAGTCCTGGCAGGGGGCGAGCTCGAGGAACCGCACGCCGTCGCAAAGACAGAAAAACGACGCCTCGCGCCCGCGCAGCAGCTCCTCGATCACGACCCGACGTCCCGCGTCGCCGAAGTCGCGGCCGGAGAGCATGCCTTCCGCGCTCTCCAGGGCGGTCTCGGGGTCGGGTGCGATCACGACGCCCTTTCCCGCCGCCAGGCCGTCCGCCTTCACGACCAGGGGGTACGCCGCCTCGTCGCTGAGCAGGTAGCGCGTGCACTCCCCGGCGTCGTCGAAGACGCGGAATCCCGCGGTGGGAATCGCGTGCCGGGCCATGAACTCCTTCGCGTAGACCTTGCTCCCCTCCAGGCGCGCGGAGGCCGCCGAGGGGCCGAACACGGCGAGGCCCGCGTCGCCCAGGCGGTCGGCGAGGCCGAGCACCAGCGGGACCTCAGGGCCGACGACGACGAGGTCGTAACGTTCGGCGACGGCGTGCGCGACGAGCGACGCGACGTCCTCCGCGGCGATCGGAACCCGCTCGGCGTATCGGGCGATCCCGGCGTTTCCGGGGGCGCAGCGCAGGGTCCGGATCTCCGGGGAGCGCGCCAGGGCCCACGCCAGGGCGTCCTCCCGTCCGCCGCCGCCGACGAGAAGGACCTTCATCCTAGTGGCAGCCGCAGCCCGCGCCGCACGCGCCGGGCGCCTTCGGCTTCGACGGCGCCTCCGACGACGGCTTCGTCTCGGGGGAGGAGGAGTCGCCCGAGCCCCCCGCCTTGGAGTAGCCGCTCGAGTACCAGCCGCCGCCGGCGAGCTGGAACGAGGTGCGCGAGAAGAGCTTCTCGAGGGGGCCGGAGCACGCCTCGCAGGTCTCGAGAGGGGCGTCGCTCATCTTCTGGATGGTCTCGAAGGTGCGACCGCACTTCGTGCAGCGATACTCGTAGATCGGCATGGCTCGGGACCTCCCGGCGGCGGAAACCGGCCGGGAAAGTAGGATGCACCCCCCGGTGTGTCAAGGCGTCGCGCGCTTTCCGGAGGCTCGGAGGTGGGTCTCGAGGGCGTCCGCGAGCGCGACGGCGAGCCGCTCGCGGTTCGCGGCCTTGCCGATCAGCGCCGCGTCGTCGGGGTTGGTCAGGTTCACCATCTCGATCAGCACCTTCGAGGGGACCGCGTTCCCGCGCAGCACGGCGGGGAGCCAGTCCCGCCGGCCGCGGATGACGCGCTCCCGGACCGGCTGGAACGCCTGAACCGGGAGGCGCTCCTCCCGGAACGACGCGACGATGCGGTCCGCCAGGCGGCGCGACACCGCTTCCGAGCGCAGGCGCTCCTTCCGGGTGAAGGTGATCGTGGGCTGTTCGCGGACCTCCCGGTACGCGAGCAGCCGCTTGGACGACGAGCCGTGGCGCCCCTCGCGGTACCGGGCGCCGGGGACGTAGACCATCGCGCCGCGAAGGCCGGGGTGGCGCGCGTCGGCGTGCAGGGACACGAAGACCACGCGGTCCCGGTCGGTGCCGTCCGCGAGGGCGCGGCGGTAGATCGCGTTCGCGAGGTACCAGCGCAGGTGGACGCCGGTGGAAGACTCCCCGTCCTCGCCCGGCACGAACCGCGGCGACGTCGCGACCGAGGCGTCGAGGTTGCGCTCGAGCGCGTCGGACTTGGACGGGGCGGCCTTCGTGGGGTCGTCGAGGGTCAACACGACGCGCGCGCCGGTTTCCCGCTCGAGCCGCCGCTTCAGCCGAAGCGCCACGTCGTAGACCGCGTCGTGCTCGGCGATCCCGTGATTGCGCGTCCCGGAGTCGCGTCCGCCGTGGCCGGGGTCGAGGATCACGACGGCGCCGTCGAGGGAGCCGGGCCTGGGCGGCGCCGGAGGGCTGACGCGCAGCTCCGCCTCCGCCTCCGCGCGCTCGGCCTCCACGCGCGCCCGCCGCGGATGCCCGCGCGGGAGGAACTCCGGCTCGATCAGGTCGAGGGGGATGCGCACCGGGTAGCCGACGGGGATGTCGGTGAGGTCGCGGATGCCGCTGCGCTGCGCGAGCTCCTTCGCGAGCGCTTCGACGTCCTCCGGCGCGGTGCGTCCCGTGTAGCGCAGCACGACCGCCGACCAGAGCGCCTCTCCGCGCCGGAGCCGGTAGACCGCGAATTCCCCCCGCGCGTCCCTGCCGTACTCGAGCGTGCCGTCGTCCGAACGCGTGGCGGGGCGCAGCGACGGGTGAAGCGAGGCGAGGGGGATCCTGACGCGTTGCCCGACGGCGAGCTCGGGGGAGGCGAGCCCGTTGGCCTTCTGGAGCGCAGGGTAGTTCTCCCCCGATCCGGTGAACCAGAGCGCCACCTGCCACAACCCTTCGTCGTAGGTCGGCAGCGCGCCCGAGCGGGCGACGTGCACGAAGTGGTCCCCCTCGACGCGGTCCTTCGGGAACAGCTGCGACAGGACGATCGAGCGCCACGGATCGTCGAGAAGCTCGATCGGCACCGGGACCCAGCGGTCCGGCACGAGCGGTCCGGCGGACGAAAGGCGCTCGAGGGTGCCGCGGGACTCGGCGGTCCCCGTCCAGCGCCGCGCGAGGGCGCTCCAGTCGTCCCCGTCGCGCGCGCGCACCTCGAGCACGACGTCGCGTCCCCGAACGACGCGCACCCGCGCCTCGGAGTTCAGCTCGAGCGCGTCGCTCGACGGGGCCGGGATCGCGAGGAGGAGCGCGAGCGCCGCCAGCCACGCCCGCATCAGGCGGGATCCGGCGGGAACGCGGGCGGAAGGGCCGCCTCGATCGCGGCTGCGGCACGGAACAGCGTCCCCTCGTCGAACGCGCGCGCGACGAGCTGGGCGCCGACCGGCAGTCCCTGCGAGGCTCCCGCGGGGACCGAGATCGCCGGGAGTCCCGCGAGGTTGATCGTGGCGGTGAAGACGTCGGAGAGGTACATCGCGAGCGGATCGTCGACCTTCTCGCCGAGCGGGAACGCCGGCGTGGGCGTCGTCGGCAGGAGGATCGCGTCGATCCCCGCGGCGAACGCGGATTCGAAGTCGCGGCGGAGAAGGGTGCGCGCGCGCATCGCCCTCCCGTAGTAGGCGTCGTGGTAACCGGCGGAGAGCGCGAACGTCCCGAGCAGGATCCTGCGCTTCACCTCCGCGCCGAACCCCGCGCCGCGCGTGGCCCGGAACATCGTCCTCAGGTCGTCCCCGTCCCCCGCGCGCGCCCCGAAGCGGACGCCGTCGTACCGCGCGAGGTTGCTCGACGCCTCCGAGGTCGCCACGAGGTAATAGACGGGGATCGCCCAGGCGGCGTGGGGGAGCTCCACCTCCTCGACGCTCGCGCCGGCCTTTGCGAGTGCCCGCGCGGCGGCACGGACTCCCGCCGCGCATCCCGGGTCGACGCCGTCCCCCAGCAGGGAGGCCGCGAGGCCGATGCGCAGCCCCGCCGCCCCTCGGGCGCACGCTTCGACGTAACCGCCCGCCGGAACGTCCGAGCTCGTCGCGTCGGCGGGATCCGTCCCCGCGACGACCTCGAGGATCCTCGCGGCGTCCTCGACGCTCCGGGCGAGCGGGCCGACCTGGTCGAGCGAGGAGCCGAAGGCGACGAGCCCCGAGCGCGAGACGCGTCCGTACGTCGGCTTCAGCCCCGTGATGCCGCAGAAGGCGGCGGGCTGGCGGACCGAGCCGCCGGTGTCGCTCCCGAGCGCGACCGGGGCGAGCCCCGCCGCGACGGCCGCCGCCGAGCCGCCGCTCGAGCCTCCGGGGACCCGGGTCCGGTCCCAGGGATTGCGGGTCGGTCCGTGCGCGGAGTTCTCCGTCGAGGATCCCATCGCGAACTCGTCCAGGTTGGTCTTGCCGAGAACGACCGCTCCCGCGCCGCGCAGCCGGGCGACGGCCGTCGCGTCGCGTCGCGGCCGGAAGCCGGCGAGCACCTTCGACGCGCAGGAGGTCTCGAGCCCGGCGGTGCAGAGGTTGTCCTTGATCGCGATCGGCACCCCGGCGAGAGGTCCCCGACGCAAGCCCCGGTCGACGGCCGCCGCCTCGTCCTCGGCGGCGGGGTTGAGCCGGAGATAACAACGAAGGCCCCCGTCGAGGGCGTCGATGCGGGCGAGGAACGCGCGGAGCGCCTCGACCGCGGAGAACTCGCCGCCGGCGATCGCGCGCGCGATCGCTCCGGCGCCGCGCCGGTGGATCGGGAGCGCGCTCACGTGGGAAGGACCCGTGGAACGACGAAGTGGCCGGCTTCGACCCGCGGCGCGCCTTCGAGCGCCGCGTCGGCCGACAGCCCTTCCCGCGGCTCGTCCTCGCGAACGGCGGGAGCCGGGGTCACCGCGTGGCTGGTGGGAGGGGTCAAGGAGAGATCGAGCGACTCGAGGCGCCGCACGTACCCGACGATGCGCGCGAGGTCGGCCCCGAGCGCCCGGGCGTCGTCGTCGCTCACGTCGAGCTGCGCGAGGTCGGCGATCCGCCGGACCTCTCGGGCGTCGATCGACGGCGCGGGGGTGTCGCTCACGGGGAACTCCGCATCAGAAATCGGGGGTCACGGAGAAGCGGTACCCCGCCGGCGGATCCCCCGAGACGACGTCCAGGCTCGACGTCGAGCCCCGCGAGGCGACCATGCGCTGATCGCGACTCAGGACGACGGGGGCGGGGGAGGCCGGGAGCTTTCCGGTGACCTGCACCCGGAGGTCGGCCAGGTCGTCGTCGATGCGCAGGGGGGTCAGGACGACGCGCAGGATCTGCTCGTCGTCCCCGGCGCCGAAACGGAACGAATATTCGACGGGCTCCCCGACGAAGGTATGCAGCACGTTCGTCTCGAGCGCGACGACGCGCTCGCCGTCGAGGCGGGATACGGCGAGGTTCACGATGAACGGGACCACCCCCGACGGCACCGGACGCAGCCGCGCCCGCCAGGTCCGTTCGGCGCGGATCAGGGCCAGCAGGGCGAACTCCCCCTCGCGGGCCACCTCGACGATCTCCGACCCGCCGTCGATCATCGGGTACGTCCGGCGGGCGGTCACCGGCGTCGCCCCCAGGGCGACCTCGAACGTGAACGCGAGCCGGTCCGGCGTCGTCTCGTCGCCGGCGCGCTCGTAACGTCCGGAGGCGGACATCGCGAGATCGCCTCGGCCGGGCCAGGCGACCGTTCCGCGGACGCGGTCCTCCGTTCCGGGGAGGACGGTCAGGGTCTGGCGCGCGAGGCTCGCCGTCTGGCCTTCGCCGGTCCGTACCCACTCCACCGTCACCTCCCATGCGGGTTCGCGAACGAGGGGAGACGTCTGGGCGAGGGCGGGGACGGTCGCGGCGAGCAGGCCGATAATCAGCGCACCGGGGGAACGCACGTGACGATTGTAGCCCGCACCCGGCTGCACGTCGGTTGACACCCGTTCGAAACGGGCCGTAGACTCGCCGCGTCAATCGCGCCGCTGGAGGACGAGGGGGTCCGCGCGGCGCGGGGGAAAGGCCCGATGCGGGTTCGCCCGACCCTTGCGGTCGTGATCGCGATGCTTGTCGCGCCGATCCTCGCTTCCGAGGCGGTCCCGGCTGCTGCGTTCCCTCTCGTCGCCCAAGATACCGAACTCCACGGCATCGCACGGGACGCGCTCGGACGGGTGCTGTCCGGGGTGGAGGTCCTCGTGCTCGCCGACGGGCGCTCGGGCTCGATCGTGAAGAGTGCGGTGACCGACGACCGGGGGCGTTTCCGCATCCCGTCGATCCCACCGGGTTTGTACCGCGTCGCCGCGATCAAGCAGGGGTACCTCGCCCAGGTTACCCGGGTGAACACCTACCTGCGCACCTCGTTCGACCTCGTGCTCCGGCCGGTTCCCCGTCCGGGGGAGCCGGGCGGCGAGCTCGTCGCCCCAACGTCGTCGTGGATGCTGCGGGTGCCCGCGCGCAGCGTGCTGCGCGAGACCGACCCCCTCGACCTGATCCCCACCGCATCCGCCGTGCGCCCGCCCGCCGCTCCCTCGCCCTCGCTCGGTCTCGCCGCCGCTGGCGCTCCCGCGGGGCCGGACGTTCGTGGCCAGGTGCAGCACCTCGTGTCCCTCGGACGCGAGGGCGGAGCCGGAGCCGCCTCGTCCTCGGGGGTGGTCGGAGGACAAACCTCCGTCCGCCTGACCGGCGCGCTCGGCCAGCGCGGGAGCCTCTCGTTCAGCGGCCGTCGCGACTCGATCGAGTCCTCCGACCGGCCCCTCCTGTCGCCCGGACGACGCAAGGAGACCGGGCTCGCCGTCGATCTCAGCTACGACACCGGCGACGACGGCTCGATCGACGTCACCGCGTTCTACTCGCGCGGGGACGTCCAGTACGCCGCTCCCGTCGCGCTCGTCGAACCCGTCGGCGAAGGGCACACCTCCTGGGGGTACGACGCCACCTACCGCCGCCAGCTCGACGCGGTGACGCGGGTCGCGGTGCAGTTCGGCTACGCCGACGCATCGTTGCGCCTCCCGGGGCCCTTCCTCGACCCCGCCGACTTCTCGGGGGAGCCCCGCGCGAACGTCACCAACCGCTCGGTCGGCGCCGAGGGGACCTATGAGACCGTCGCGGGCGACCGGCACCAGATCCGCGTCGGCATGCGGGCGCGGCAGCTCGATCTCGCGGTGCCGTGGGTCCGCTCGTCGGGGGGCACCACCTTCCTCGGCCTCCCGGGGGCCGCGGGGTTGAGCGTCCGCATCGACGCCGAGGACCAGTGGGCGGTTCGAGGACCGGTCACCGTCGCGTACGGCCTTTCGCTCGTGCAGGCGCTGGAGGGGCGGGAGGCGAGCCTCATCGTTCCCCGGGGGGGCGTCGCGTGGGTCGGTTCGCGCGCCGCCGTGCGCGTCTCCGCATCGCATCACACGCTGATGACCTGGCAGACGGGGGCGGGAGGGGAGAGCCTCGAGGTGGTCGAACCGCCCGACGCGCTTCGGCCGGAGCGCCCCTGGGGGTACGACCTCGAGATCGAGCTTCCGTTGCCGGCGGCCCTGCGCGTGGTCGGGCACGCCGAATACACCCCCGTGCAGGACGCGACCGCCCTCTCGGGAGACGTCCGGTTCGAGGCTCGTCCGCCGATGTTCGTCAGCGGAGCGCGGGCGGCCGACCGGCGGACCTCCGTCGTCGTCTCCAGACCCTCCCGCCGATCCGACCTTTTCGTCGAGCTCGTGGACGGGGAGGTCCGCGGGCTTCTCGCGCCGTCCGCCTCGCTCGATCTGCCCGTCCAGATCCTCGACGAGCGCGAGATCGAGTACCGGTCGGCGCGCGCGGGCGTGCGCGCCGCCGCCGCGGGGACCGACGTGAGCGTGGAGTACCGCCGCTCGGCCGAGCTGCCCCGGGCGGCGTTCGTCGTCGAGGCGCCGTTCGTGAGCGAATACTGGGAGCTGGTCTTCGGCCAGAGCCTGATGCGCTCGAGCAGGATCGGCGCGTCGTGTCGCGTGCTCGTCTCGGCGCGCTGGGCGCCGGACGTGCGCGGAGGAACGGAATCGCTGGAGGCCGAGCGCGCGCGGCGCATCGCCGCGTTCAACACGCGGTGGGCCGCCGGCCTTCTCGTTTCCTTCTGACCGTATCCAATTCACCGGACGAATCCGCGAGTGATTCAAAAGGTTGGAGAGCGGTGACCGCCCGGGTCTGAGCCCGCGGCGCGGACTCCCCGTAACTCCAACTCGAAGAAGAGTTTCCTCCGACCCGGCCCCGGAAGGCGCGTGGCGCGGCGCTTGCTGTCCATTCCAGGATCTGGGTTGGGGGAATGGGACGGATGATGCGCCGAGGCCACACCGCGCGGACGGTCCTGCTGGCCACGCTGTTCGTCGCGGTCGGCGCGATCGCCATCGTGGCGTTCGGACGCCGGACGAGCGACGGGGAGCCCACGCTCGGCGTGGAATGGGTCCAGTCGCGCAACGGGGTCGTCGCCCTCTCCGTGGAGCCGTACGGACCCGCTGCCGATGCGGGTCTGCTTCCCGGGGACCGGCTCCTCCGCGTCGACGGCCGGGCGGTCGGCAGCTACCTCGACGCAGGCGCACTCGCGTGGGACCTCGACACGGACCGGCCGGCACGCCTCGAGATCGACCGTGACGGGCGGGCGCTCGGGCTCGACGTCCGCCCGGTGCGGCGCCGCTCCGTTCCGAACGTCTACGGCTACCTCGCGCTCGTCGGCGCCGCGTTCCTCGCCTCGGGGGCGTTCGTCGCCCTGCGCTGGCCCGCGACGCGCGGCGCGACGCTGTACGGTCTCCTGGGGACCGCGATGGCCGCCTGGCTCGTGGCGAGCCCCACGGGTCGCGCCGACCCGTTCGACTGGGTCGTCCACATCGTGGACGTCGTCGGGGCGTCTCTCGCGCCTGCGCTGATGATCCATCTCGCGATCGCGCTGTCCCGACGCACCGTTCCGGTGCGCGGGCTGACGATCGTCGCGGCGTACCTTCCGGCGGTCGCCCTGACCGCGGGGGCATTCTGGATCGAGGGGCTCGGCGGAGCCTATCGATTCCCCGAGCCTCCCCTTGCGGTGACCGGGCTCGACCAGTCGCAGTTGCTGTTCCTCGCGGTGTCGGTCGTGCTGGCCTTCGCGGTCCTGAGCCGCTCCCACGCC
>DASVAW010000123.1 GCA_036376135.1 Candidatus Polarisedimenticolaceae bacterium
CATCGATATAAGTCGTATCCTCCCCGGCGTCATGGTCAAACGCGCCCTCAAGGTCCTGAACCCCCTCGCCGGCTGCTGCCCCCCCGGCGTTCCCCCCGGGGAAGTCCCCGCGGTCGCCGACTGGGTGCCGGTCCTCAAGGCGCTCGCCGACGAGACCCGGCTGCAGATCCTGGCCCGCCTCCTCCGCAAGTCGGACGCCATGTGCGTCTGCGACATCGAGTCGGGTTTCGACCTCTCCCAGCCGACGATCTCGCACCACCTCAGGCTGCTGAAGGACGCCGGACTCGTTGCGGCCGAGCGCCGCGGGACCTGGGTTCACTACACCCCCAACCGCGAGGCGGTCTCCCGCCTCGCGCGTTTCCTTTCGAAGGAGCTGGACGATGTCCTCTGAGATCCGCGACGTGGTGAAGCAGAAGTACGGCGAGGCCGCCCTCAACGTGATCAACGGTGGAAAGAAGGGGGGGTGCTGCGGCTCGGCCGCGGAGCTCGCCGACTGGAGCGCGGTCGACCCGATCACCCGGAACCTCTACGAGGACCACCAGGTGCAGGGGCTCCCCGAGGAGGCCCTCCTCGCGTCGCTCGGGTGCGGGAACCCCACCGCCCTCGCGCAGCTCCACCCCGGCGAGGTCGTCCTCGACCTCGGCTCCGGAGGCGGCATCGACGTGTTGCTCTCCGCGCAGCGCGTCGGCCCGACCGGCAGGGCCTACGGCCTCGACATGACCGACGAGATGCTGCAGCTCGCCCGCGAGAACCAGCGCAAGGCCGGTGCGACGAACGTCGAGTTCCTGAAGGGACACATCGAGGAGATCCCGCTTCCCGACAACTCGGTGGACGTCATCATCTCGAACTGCGTGATCAACCTCTCCGGCGACAAGGACAAGGTCCTGCGCGAGGCCTTCCGCGTCCTCAAGCCGGGCGGCCGCTTCGCCGTTTCCGACGTCGTCCTCGAGCGGGAGCTCCCCGTCGAGGTGCAGCGCTCGGTCGCCCTGTGGACCGGTTGCGTCGCCGGAGCGCTCGTGAGGGCCGACTACAAGGCCAAGCTCGAGGCGGCGGGGTTCGAGACCCCCGAGTTCCAGACGACCCGCACCTACGGCCGCGAGGACGCCGAGCAGATGGCCGCGTGGGTCCCCGCGGACCAGGGGGGACCCGCCGCGGTCATGGACCACCTCGACACCCTCGACGGCGCGGTGATCAGCGCGTTCATCCGGGCCCGGAAACCCGCCGCCACGGGAGCGTGAGCGTTCCCCTCCTCGACTGGGCCTCGGACCGCGCCCTGCGCGTGCGGTTCGCGGACACGATCTCGGACGCGGCGCACGACGACGTGCGCCGCGCCCTCGCCGCCTTCGAGCGCGCGCCCGTCCCCGGGCAGGTGAACCTCCACCCCGCGCACGCCTCGATCCTCGTCGTCGTCGATCCGCTCGCCGCCACGGCCGAGGCGGTCGAGGCGGCGGTACGCGCGACGCTCCACGCCGCGGACGACCTCGAGCTCCCCGAGCCCCGCCTCGTCGAGATCCCCGTCTGTTACGAGCCGCCGTACGCCCTCGACCTCGACGACGTGGCCCGGCGCGCGGGGATTTCGATCGACGAGGTGGTGCGCGCCCACGCGGGGGCCCTCTACCGCGTCGACTTCCTCGGATTCGCGCCGGGCTTCCCGTACCTCTCGGGACTCCCCGAGAGGCTCGCAACCCCGCGACGCACCGAGCCGCGGATCCGCATTCCCGCGGGGAGCGTGGCGATCGCGGGATCGCAGGCCGGGATCTACCCCGTCGAGATCCCCGGCGGTTGGAACGTGATCGGGCGGACGCCGCGCGTCCTCTTTCCTCCGCCGCTCCTGCGCGTCGGGGACCGCGTGCGGTTCTTGCCGATCCCGGCGGACGCGTTCCGATGAGCCGGCTCCTCGTCCTCGCCCCCGGCGCGATCGCGACGATCCAGGACCTCGGCCGTCCCGGCTTCGGCCCGCTCGGGATCTCCACCGCCGGCGCCGCCGACCCGCTGTCCCTGCGCGCGGCGAACCGCCTGGTCGGCAATCCCGAGGACGCCCCCGCGATCGAGATGGCCCTGGGCGGGGCGGCCTTCGCCTTCGAAGGGGACGCCGTCGTCGCCGTGGCCGGTGCCGACCTCGCGTGCGGGATCGCGCCGTTCACCGCGACGGCGATCGCCTCGGGGGAGAAGCTGCGTTTCGGCTGGGCGAAGCGCGGTTCGCGCGCCTACCTCGCGGTCGCGGGCGGGTTCGTCCTCGACCGCGCGTTCGACTCCGCGTCGGTGCACGTGTGGAGCGGGCTGGGCGGCCGCCCGCTCGCGAAGGGGGACGTTCTCGAGGTCGTTCCCGGCCGCGGGACGCGACGTCCGGCAAACCTCGATACCGCCCAGCGTGCCGCGATCGAGGCGTCGATCTTCCGCAAGGAGCTGCGCGTCACCTGGGGGCCGCAGGCGTCTTGGTTCTCCGAGGCCGAGCGCGAGCGGTTCGTCGCGACCCCCTGGACCGTCGGCGACGCGATCGACCGGATGGGGCTGCGTCTCGAAGGGCTGGCGATCGCACTCGCCCACCCACGCGAGCTGCTGACCGAAGGGGCGCCGCTCGGCGCGATCCAGGTCCCCGACGGCGGGAGGCCGATCGTCCTCTTCGTCGAGCACCAGACGACCGGCGGGTACCCGAAGATCGCCAACGTCGTGTCGGCCGATCTCGCCGCCCTCGGCCAGCTTCGCCCGCGAGACACGATCCGGTTCCTGCCGGTATCCTTCGAAGCGGCCCGGCGGCTTCTGGAGGTGCCCGGATGATCGCGATCGATCTCAACGGCGACGCGGGGGAGAACCCCGCCGCGATCGCCGACGGTAGCGAGGAGGCCTTCGTCGCGTCGCTGACGTCGGCGAACGTCGCCTGCGGCGGCCACGCCGGAAACGTCGCGTCGATGGCCGCGATGGTGGCGATCTGCAGGAGCCGCGGCGTCGCGCTCGGCGCGCACCCGTCCTACCCCGACCGCGCGAACTTCGGCCGCGTCTCGATGCCCCTGGAACCCGACGAGGTCGAAGCGGCCGTCTTCGAGCAGGTCCACGCCCTCGCCCTGGAGGCGAAGGGGCAGGGAACACACCTCGTCCACCTGAAGCCGCACGGCGCGCTCTACCACGACTGCGCGCGGCGCCCCGAGATCGCCGAGGCGGTGGCGCGCGCCGCCAGGCGCCAGGGGGGCGACCTCGCGCTCGTCGCGGCGGTGCATTCCCCCGCGCTCGCGACCTGGCAGGGGATGGGGTTCCGCGTCCTCGCCGAGGCGTTCGCCGACCGCCGCTACGAGCCCGACGGCACCTTGCGCTCCCGGGCCCACGACGACGCCTTGATCGTCGATCCGGTCGAGGCCGCCGCGCAGGCGGTCCGCATCGCCACCCGCGGCGAGGTGCTGACCCTCGACGGCACGACCCTCCAGGTGCGCGCGCAGTCGATCTGCGTGCACGGCGACACCCCCGGTGCCGCGGCCATCGCCGCCGCCGTCCGCCGAAGGCTGGTCGCTGCGGGAGTGCGACTGGGCTAGAGTTCGCGGCCGGAGGGGGCTCCATGGCCGCCATGAAGGACGGGACGATCGCCGAGTTCACGCTCAAGGCGGTCGTCGTCGGGGTCGCGCTCGGGATCGTCTTCGGCGCGGCGAACGCGTACATCGGGCTCAAGGCGGCGATGACGATCTCCGCCTCGATCCCCGCGGCGGTCATGACCGTCGCGTTGTTCAAGCTGTTCGGCCTTCGAGGCACGATCCTCGAGGCGAACCTCAGCCAGACGATCGGCTCCGCGTCCACGTCCCTCGCTTCGGGGACGATCTTCACGATCCCGGCTCTTTTCATGTGGGGAATCGCCCCGCCGTACCTGCAGGTCGTCGCGTTGTGTTTCCTCGGCGGCGTCCTCGGCATCGCCGCGATGATCCCGCTGCGTCGACTGCTCATCGTCGACTCCCACAAGGAGCTCCCGTACCCGGAGGGGACGGCCTGCGCCGAGGTCCTGAGAGCGACGACGCTGGGCGCCACGGGGGGTCACTGGATCTTCATCGGCATGGGAGTCGGCGCCCTGGTGAAGCTCGTGACGGGGCTTCTCTTCATGATCCCGGGGGAGGTCCACGCGGCGGTCCCGTTCCTCCCGAAGGCCGAGGCGGCCCTCGAGATCACCCCCGCCCTCGTCGCCGTCGGGTTCATCCTCGGCTACCGTCAATCGGGGGTGCTCGTCGCCGGCTCGATCGTCTCCGCCTTCGCCCTCACGCCGCTGATCGCATGGGTCGGGATGAAGGTCGGCACGCCGATCTACCCCGAGGCCAAGCTCCTGATCGCGGACATGACCGCCGGACAGATCTGGTCGCGTTACATCCGCTACATCGGTGCCGGCGCGGTCGCCTTCGCCGGCATCGTCACGGTCCTGCGGAATCTCCCGACCATGTACGGCGCCTTCGCCGCGGTTGCGAAGGGCATGTCGGGGAACAAGCTCGCCACGACGGCGGCACCCCATTCCACCGATCGCGACCTCCCGCCGGCCTTCGTGCTCGGCGGGATCACGGTCGTCGTCCTCGTCTCGGGGCTCGTGCCCGGGATCTTCGCGGGGGAGATGGGGCTCGTGCAACGCCTGGTCTGCGCGGCCGGCGTGGGGATCTTCGGGGTCCTTTTCGTCGCGGTCGCCGCGCGCATCGTGGGGATCGTCGGCGTGTCGTCGCAGCCGACGTCGGGGATCACCCTCGTGACCCTCCTCGGCGTCGCGTCGGTCTTCGTCGCCTTCGGCTGGAACGACCCCGGCGCCAAGGCCGCGGTCCTCACGGTCGGGACGATCGTCGCCGTCGCCGCCTCGAAGGCGGGGGACATCTCGCAGGACCTCAAGACCGGGTATCTGGTCGGCGCGACCCCCGCGCGCCAGCAGTTCGGTCAGTTGATCGGCGCCGCGTTCGCGTGCTGGGCGGTCGCGGCGACGGTGCTCCTGCTCGGCAAGGCCTACGGCTTCCCGTCGACGGTGCTCTCGGCCCCGCAGGCCACCTTGATGAAGACGATCATCGACGGCGTCCTCGCCGGCGACCTGCCGTGGGACCTCGTGTTGACCGGCGTCGGCGTGTCCGGGGCGGCGATGCTCTGCGGGGTGTCGGGGCTCGCGTTCGCGATCGGCGTCTACCTCCCGCTCGGGACGATGCTCGCGATCTATGCCGGCGGGTGCGCGCGCGCCCTCGCCGACCGCGGCGCCGCCGCGGCGATCGAGAAGAAGGAAGGGGACATCGGCGTCCTCGCGGCCTCGGGGATCGTGGCGGGGGAGGGGCTCGCCGGCGTCCTCGTCGCGGGACTCGTCGCTTCGGGGCTGCTCGAGAAGTCCAAGCCGGCGATGCTCGGGGGAACGGCGGGATCACTCGCCGCACTCGCCGCCATCGCGCTCGTCTGCTGGTTCCTCGTCCGCGCGGCCCGTAATTAGGGACAGCAACCTTTTTCGCAACTGGGGACAGCCACCGTATTTCCCTGGGCCCGAAGACCGCGCTTACGCGGCC
>DASVAW010000124.1 GCA_036376135.1 Candidatus Polarisedimenticolaceae bacterium
ACCTCGCCTGCGTCGTCAACTCCGACTGCCCGTCGGGACAGACGTGCGTGAACCTCGGCTCCAAGACGGAGAGCGCCTTCTGGGACAACCGCACCGACGGCGCGGTGAACGACCTCGGAACGGTCGCGATGACCCAGAAC
Source organism: Candidatus Polarisedimenticolaceae bacterium (assembly GCA_036376135.1). NCBI lineage: Bacteria > Pseudomonadati > Acidobacteriota > Candidatus Polarisedimenticolia > Candidatus Polarisedimenticolales > Candidatus Polarisedimenticolaceae > Candidatus Polarisedimenticolaceae bacterium. The sequence continues at coordinate 141 of DASVAW010000124.1, forward strand.
GGCACGAACCTGTACATCGCCGCGGAGCTGTGGGTCGATCCCGATCCCGTGTCGCTGCCGTTCGGCATGATCGCGATCGACTTCACGTCGGGGGGCGTCGGGAGCTGGCACGACCCGAACGGACTGCTGACCGCCCCGGGGCGGTGCAGCGTGTTCACCGACCGCGCGTGCACCTCGAACGCCGACTGCGCTTTCTGCCAGATCTCGGACGAGCCGACCGGCGGATGCAGCATCACCACCACGAAGAGCTGCGTCACCAACACCCAGTGCCCCGCGGGTGAGACGTGCAACCATCGCGTCCGCCCGTGCGGGTCGGCGTGTGATCCCAACATCGGCGACGTCTGCAACACCTCGCAGACCTGCGTCGACCTGGGGGTCGGCGGCCGGAAGCTGAACATCGGCAACTACGCGAGCCCGCAGGGCCAGCCGGACTACCTGCTCCTGTTCGACTTCAGCTTCTGGCTCGTCGGAGCGGGGGACGCGGTGCAGCTCATGCGCCCGCGCACCACCGGCGACCCGGTCGATCCGACGACGCCGTGGGTTCCGGTCACCGGATGCGCCCCCGATTTCGTCGGCGACAACACGATCTGCGACTTTCCGCCGGCGGTGAATCCCGGCGCCAGCGGCGGCTCGGGCGGCCCCCCGGGCTCCGTCGAGGTGGCGATCCCGTGGAGCGCGTTCACGGGCTCCGGGTTCGGCCCGGGTGTCCCGTTCCGCTACACGATGACGATCGCGCGCGGAAGCCTCACCCTCGACTTCAAACCCGACGGCGCGCACGAGGACCTCCTCTCGGAGGCGGTCGCCATGACGACCACGACCACCACCAGCAGCTGCTCGGGGACGGGGATCGGTACGACCTTCTGCGAGCTGGGGAACAACAGCGCCGACGCCTTCCTGCCGCGCACGCCCGCGCTCAACCACGAGATCGCTCCGGGCGGGAGGGTGAGCGGGCTGACGGTGGCCAAGGGCGCCGGCACGTCGATCACGCTGAACTGGCTCCCGTCGTGCTCGACGGGGGACAGCAACTACGAGGTCTACGAGGGATCCGTCGGCTCCTGGTACAGCCACCTGCCGGTGAACTGCGCGACCGGCGGGACGTCGGCGACCTTCCCCGCCGCGGCGGGGAACCGCTACTACCTCGTCGTCCCGACGAACGGGGCGAGCGAGGGTTCGTACGGCAAGAACAGCTCCTCCGTGGAGCGCCCGGTGGGTTCGGCGGTGTGCGTGCCCCAGGCGCTGGGCACCTGTCCGTGAACGCCGCGTCCGTCTCGAGGGGTGTGATCATGAACGACCAGAAACGACTCCGACCGATCGCGATCGTCCTCGCGACCGTGCTGGCGTTCGCGGGCTTTGCGTCCGCCGCGCAGCTCGACGGTCCCGCGTCGATCATCTACGACGCCTACCGCGTCCCGACCATCGTCGCGCAGACCGAACACGATGCGATCTTCCTGATGGGGTACCTGCACGCCAAGAACCGCCTGTTCCAGATGGACTTCCAGCGGCGGTTGTTCTCCGGCCGGGTCTCCGAGCTCGTCGGCTCGTCGGGGCTCGCGCAGGACGTGCAGCTCCGGACGCTGGGCCTTCGCCGGGCGGCGGAGCGGAGCCTTCCCGTCCAGACGCCCGAGTCGATGGCGTGGCTGCAGGCCTACGCCGACGGCGTCAACGCGTTCCTGACGAATCCCGCGGAGCCCCTTCCCATCGAGTACGGGGCGCTCGAGATCAACCGGGCCGGGATCCCGCTGTGGACGCCGGCCGACTCCCTCACGATGGCCAAGGGGCTCGCGTTCGGCCTGTCGTTCGACCTGGGCGACATCAACCGCACGCTCGCGCTCCTCAACTACCGCGGGGTGTGCACGGCGGTCGGGTGCAACGGGCTGCAGCTCTACAACGACGACCTGTGGAGGGTCGCCCCGTTCGAGTCCGGAGTCTCGATCCCGCCTCCGCCGCTGTTCGCGCCGGAAACGCCGGTGCCGGCTCCGCCGGCCGAGGAGACCTACCCGCCTTACCTGAGCGATCCGGACTTCCAGGGGCTGGTGGAGGCCTACCGCAACGAGATCGTCGAGATCCCCATCCTCCAGGACGCACTGGAGAAGGACACCGCCGAGACGGGCAGCAACTGGTGGATCGTGTCGGGCCCGAAATCCGAGTCCGGCCACCCGATGCTGGCGAACGACCCGCACCTGTCGCTCGGTTCCCCCTCCACCTTTATCGAGGTGCACCTGAACGTGACGGGCGGCATCAACGTGACCGGCGTCAGCTTCCCCGGCACGCCGGGGATCGTCCTCGGATGCAACGACACCGTCTGCTGGGGCGCCACCGTCAACGCGATGGACGTCACCGACGTCTTCAACGAGGTGTTGCTTCCGATGAATCCGGCGGCACCCACGACGCCCACGCACATCCTCTTCGAGGGGGTTCCCGAGCCGCTGCAGTTCATCCCGCAGACGTTCTTCATCAACGTCATCGGGGACGGCGTTCCGAACTCGCTCGTGAACGCGGGGGTCCCCTCCACGTCGGGCGGCGTCACGATGGTGGTGCCGCGGCGCAACAACGGACCGATCGTCCAGGTGTCGTACAACCCCGCGGCGCCCAACCCCCTGACGGGCCTGAGCGTCGCCTACACCGGGTGGAGCGCGACCCACGAGGTCGAGACGCTGCGCCGCTTCGCGCGGGCGTCGAGCATGGCGGACTTCAAGGCCGCGTTGCAGTTCTTCGACGTCGGCTCGCAGAACTGGTCGTACGCGGACATCCACGGGAACATCGCGTACTACACGAGCGGCGAGCTGCCGATCCGGCAGGATCTGCAGACGCTGTTCTTCCCCGCGGGGCTCGTCCACCCGGGGCTGATCCGTGACGGCACGAACACCAACAAGCACCAGTGGCAGCCGCTGACGGGGCCGCCGGAGCCCAACCAGGCGCTCGGCACCCGCATCCTGCCGTTCGCCGAGATGCCGCAGGTCGAGAATCCCGTCGCGGGCTACGTCCTCAACGCCAACAACGACCCGATCGGCACCACGCTGGACAACGTCACGTGGAACCAGTTCCGGACCGGCTTCAACGGCTTGCTCTACCTCAGCGCGGGGTACTCCTCCGGCGAGCGCCTCGGGCGGGTCCAGCGGTTGTTCAACAACATCCTCGGCGGGGGCGGCACGCTCTCCGTCACCGAGTCGATCGGAGTCCAGGCGAACAACCAGCTCCTCGACGCCGAGATTCTCTCCCCGCACCTTCTCGCCGCGTACACGAACGCGACCGCCCCGGGAGCCGCTCCCGAGCTCCAGGCGATCGTGGCGGACCCGCGCATCGGCGACGCGATCTCGCGCCTGTCCGCCTGGGACTTCAGCACGCCGACCGGGATCACGCAGGGGTACGACCCCGGCGACAATCCCCTCGCGCTGGCTCCGCCCTCGCAGGCGGAGATCAACGCCAGCGTCGCGGCGACGATCTACGCGACGTGGCGCGGCCAGATGGTCAAGCGCGTGGTCGACGGGACCCTCGCCACCCTCCCGGGATTGAGCAGCTACGCTCCGGGAAGCGACCAGGCGATGAGCGCGCTGCGCCGCCTTCTCGACAACTACCCGATCAACGGCGGGACCGGAGCGTCGCTCGTCAACTTCTTCGAGGTGCCGGGGGTCGCCGACCAGAACGTCGCGCGGGACATCATCCTGCTCGAGAGCCTCCGCAACGGCCTCGACCTGCTCGCCTCCGCGGCGTTCGCGCCGGCGTTCAACAACTCGACGAACCTCGACGATTACCGGTGGGGCAAGCTCCATCGCATCGTCTTCTCGCATTTCCTCGGCGGTTCCCTCAGCGTGCCGCCCACCGGATCGCCGTCGAACCTCGCCCCCAACCTCCCGGGGTTCGCGCGCGCCGGAGGGCGCGGATCGGTCGACGCCGCGTCGCACGACGCCCGCGCGGACGGCCTGAACGAGTTCATGTTCGGGAGCGGGCCGGCGCGCCGGGTGATCGCGAACATGCGACCCGGATGCCCCGAGGTCCTGGAAGTGATCCCCGGCGGCGAGAACGGCGCCCCCGGGGGAGCGAACTCCACCGACCAGCTGGGTCTGTGGCTGGTCAACGCCTACAAGCCGCTGCCGGTGTGCATGGCGGACGTCAACGCGAACGCGGTCGAGACCGTCCAGCTCGCGTGCGGCAACGGCGTGGTCGGTCCCGGCGAGGAGTGCGACGACGCGAACGGAAACAACGCCGACGGGTGCAACGACGCGTGCCTGATCGTGCCGATCGTCACCTGCCTTTCCCCGACCGTCTCCGCCGACGCGTCGACGTGCACCGCGGAGATCGCGTGCGACGCCGTCGCCTCGTGCGTCGACCCCCGGGGCGGAGCGGTGTCCACCACGTGCGCGCCGGAAGGACCGTACGCGCTCGGCTCGACCGACGTCACCCTGGAGTGCGTCGGAGGCGGCGGACGTACCTCGGTCGCGATCTGCGCGGTGGCGGTGGCGGACACCACGCCCCCGACCGTGACGGTGGCCACGGTGCCCGACACGTTGTGGCCGCCCAACCACCAGATGGCGACCGTCGACGCGACGGTGACGGTCGCGGACGCCTGCGATCCGTCCCCGACGGTCGTGCTCGTCTCGGTCGCGTCGAGCGAGCCCGACGACGCCCAGGGAGGCGGCGACGGTCATACCGTCGACGACATCCAGGATGCGACGGTCGGCACCGCCGACTTCCAGCTTCTGCTCCGTGCCGAGCGGCTGGGCTCGGGAGACGGACGGACGTACACCCTGACCTACCAGGCCACGGACGCCTCGGGGAACACGGGGACGGGGTCCGCGGACGTCGCGGTGCCGTACTCCATGGCGGACGTCGTCGAGCCGCTCAGCCTCGCCGTCAGCGGCGGGGCCGCGACGCGCCTGGAGTGGGCGCCGGTCACCGGCGCGCTCCACTACGACGTCGTGCGGGGCGACCTCGCCGCGTTGCGGATCGACGGGTCCAACGTCGATCTCGGCAGCGTCGCCTGCATCGAGCGCCGCTCGCTCGACACGAACACCTCCGGCAACGAAGACACCGATCTGCCGGAGCCCGGGCAGGCCTTCTTCTACGCGGTGCAGTTCTACGACGGGATCCAGGACAGCTCGTACGGCTCCGAGTCGGTCGGACGAGCGCGCGTGGTCTCCGGCGGAGACTGCCCGTAAGGCCCGCCTCGCGTCCGCGATCCACGAAGCCCGCCCGGCGAGAGCCGGGCGGGCTTTTTCATGAAACTAGCGCTCGACGATCTCCAGGATCTCGCACTCGCTTTCCTGTCGGTGGCGACCCGGGGCATCCACGGTCACGAAGCGCTTGGTCCACTCGATCGCCTCGGCTTTCGAGGCGGCCTGGATGATCGCGTACCCCGCGACCAGCTCCTTCGTCTCCGCGAACGGACCGTCGAGGACCGTGCGCTTGTTTCCGGAGTAACGCACGCGCACGCCCTTGGCGCTGGGTTGGAGGCCTTCGCCCGAGAGGATCACGCCCGCCTTCACGCCCGCCTCGATGAAGGCGCCCATCGCGGTGAGGAGCGTCTCGTCGGGCATCACGCCCGCCTCCGTGTCGGCGTCGGCCTTGAGCAGGCCCATGTACCGGATCGTTCCGGGCCTGCGCGCCGGTGCGGGAGCCGCCCGGAACTCCTCTTCCTTCCGGCGCCACCCGTCGGGGGTCTCGGCCGGATCGACGGGGAAGTCGTCCAGCTCGAAGAGCGGACGGATCTCGACCTCGCCCTCCCGCAGCGCAACGCGCTTCGCCCACTCGACGGCCGCGTCCTTCGACTCCGCCTCGACGAGCCAGTATCCCGAGATCGAGGGAGTCGCCGGATCGTCGGGGGGATCGCTCACCTCGACCGCACCTCCCGCGTAGCGGACGCGGACTCCCTTCGAACGGGGCAAGAGACGATCGGCCGCGAGCAGAGCCCCCGCATCCGCGGGGGCGACGTCGGGGGTTGCCCGGACCAGCATCAGGAATCGCATGGGGCCTCCTTGATTGATGTCCCGCTCCTGCGACGAGGGACGGGGAGCCGAATCGACACCCGTGGAGGATTTTCCCCGGGACCCCGTCAACGGCAAGCCGAGCCGTCGCAGCCGCAGTCGAGGCAGCCGTGCTCCGCGCACGTGCCGCAGCTCCGCTCGAACTGACGCCGGAGCGCCTCCCGCGCGCGGAACAGCCGCACGGAGGCGTTGTTCGGGGTGACGTTCGACTGCCGGGCGTACTCCTTCACGGCGATGCCGTCGAGCTCCACGCGCCGGAGCACCTCCGCATATTCCGGCTTCAGCGTCTCGAGCAGGGCGGTGGCGCACTCGCAGACGGTCCGCATCAGCTCCGGATCGACGGACGGCTCGACGCCGGCGTCGGCGTCCTGGAAGATCCGCCGCTCGGCGCCGATGCGGCGCCAGTGGTCGGCGAGGGCGTTGCGCAGGGAGCTGTAGAACCATCCGACGACGGAGTCCTGGTCCCGCAGCTGCCCCGCGCGGGACAGCCCCCGCACGAACGCGTCCTGAAGGATGTCCTCCGCGACGTCCCGGGAGCCGACGTGCCGCTCGACGAACGCGAGAAAGCGGCGATGGTTCTCGACGAGCGCCGCCACGACCTCCGGCGATGCGGGAAGTGATTCCATCGGGGCCCCGCGACGAGGATACGCCGCGGGGCCCCCGGGGAGCGTCAGCACTTGCAGCCGCACTCGGCCTTCCGGCCGGAGGCACGGTCATCCCCGCCGCAGTTGCACGGCGAGCAGGTGCAGCTCGCGCAGCTGCACGAAGGGGAACAGGAACAGGCGTTCTCGGTACGTTCCGACATGGCGAGCCTCTTTCGGGTTCGGGCGCCTCGTCGGGTCCGCCTGCGTGACGGGCCCTCCGTGGCGCGGTTCGGCCGGGTAGACGGCGGAGGCGTCGAAACCTTACGGCGGGAGTCCTCCTCTCCGCCTTTTCCTTTCGCTATTGCCGCGGCGCGGCTAAGCTGCCGAAGTTCACATCTTCTGGAGGGCAGCGACGTTGAGCGCGATCACCACGAAAGACGGCACGCAGATCTACTACAAGGACTGGGGGACCGGGCGGCCGGTCGTCTTCAGCCACGGTTGGCCGCTGTCCGCCGACGCCTTCGAGGACCAGATGTGGTTCCTCGCGTCCAAGGGCTACCGGTGCATCGCGCACGACCGCCGCGGGCACGGGCGCTCGAGCCAGCCCCGCCACGGCAACGACCTCGACACGTACGCGGACGATCTCGCGGAGCTCGTCCAGGCTCTCGACCTGCAGGAAGTCGTCCACGTCGGACACTCCACCGGCGGCGGCGAGGTGGCCCGCTACATCGGCCGGCACGGCACCCGTCGCGTCGCGAAGGCGGTTCTGATCAGCGCCATCCCGCCCCTGATGCTCAAGACCGCCGCGAACCCCGGCGGCACGCCGATCGAGGCGTTCGACCAGATCCGCGCGGGGGTGCTTGCCGACCGGTCCCAATTCTTCATGGACCTCTCAGTGCCGTTCTACGGCTACAACCGACCGGGCGCGAAGGTGTCGCAAGGCGTGCGGGACGCGTTCTGGCTCCAGGGGATGATGGCGGGGTTCCCGGCGGCGTACGATTGCATCAAGGCGTTCTCGGAGACCGACCTGACCGAGGACCTGAAGCGAATCGACGTCCCGACCCTGATCCTGCATGGGGACGACGACCAGATCGTGCCGATCGGCGCGTCGGCCCTGCTGTCGGCGAAGCTCGTCAAGCGATCGACGCTCAAGGTCCTTCCGGGGCTGTCCCACGGCATGTGCACGGTGAACAAGGACGTGATCAACGCGGAGCTTCTCGCGTTCATCCACGCGTAGGGGCCGGATCTCCGCGGAAAGGAGCGTTCCACGATGCACGTCACCGCGCTGGCCGCCGGGGCGATTGCGCCGGAGTTCACGTTGCCCACGACCCCCGATCAGAAGATCAGCCTCTCCGAGCTGCGGGGCCGGCCGGTGGTCCTCGCGTTTTATCCGGCGGACTGGAGCCCCGTGTGCGGCGACCAGATGGCGCTGTACAACGAGCTCCGACGGGAGTTCGCGCGCTTCGACGCGTGGCTGCTCGGCATCTCCGTCGACGGGGTGTGGTGCCATGCCGCCTTCGCGGCGGATCGCAAGCTGCACTTCCCGCTGCTGTCCGACTTCCACCCCAAGGGCGAGGTGTCGCGGCGGTACGGGGTGTACCGCGGGCAGGAAGGGGAGTCCGAGCGGGCGCTGTTCGTGATCGACGCGCAGGGAGTCATCCGCTGGTCCTACGTCTCGCCGATCGGCGTGAATCCCGGCGCCGACGGGATCCTGGACGCGCTCGAAGGGCTGGGTACGGGATCGAGGGCCCGATGAGCCACCTCAAGCCGCCGGTCTCCGACGCCGACCACAGCGCCGGTCCCGACGACGCCCGGGTGACGCTGGTGGAATACGGTGATTACGAGTGCCCGCACTGCGGCCGCGCCCACCCCGTCGTCCGCGAGGTGCAGCGGCGCATGGGAAACCGCCTGCGTTTCGTCTTCCGGAACTTCCCGCTCGGCGAGATTCACCCGCATGCGGTGCGCGCCGCGGAGGCCGCGGAGGCCGCGGCTTCGCAGGGGAAGTTCTGGGAGATGCACCACGCGATTTTCGAGCACCAGGCGCACCTGACGGAGGGAGACCTGGTCCGTTACGCCGAGGGCCTCGGGCTCGACTCCGTTCGGTTGAGGGAGGAGCTGGACCGGGGCGTTCACACCGCGCGTGTGGCGGCGGACTTCAGCTCGGGAGTTCGCAGCGGCGTCAACGGGACTCCGACCTTCTTCATCAACGGCGTGCGTTACGACGCTTCGTGGGACCTCGCCTCGCTGCTTTCGGCGCTCGAGCGGGCCGCAATGGGTTAGCCTCCGCTGGCGGTACGGCGGCGCGTCCCGCCGTTGCGCTACGATCCGGGGCATCCGCCCGGGAGGTGTGCCGTGAATCGAGCCGGACCCGCGATCCTCGCCCTCGCCCTCGCCGCATCGGGAGCCGCCGCCGGCGAGTCCATCTACCGCCTCGAAGACTACCGGTCGCTCGGCGAGACCGTCGCCCGGCCGACGAAGCTCCTGATCGTCGCGATCGCCGACGACCCGGAGCTGCGCAACCGCTTCGAAGACAAGTTCGTCACGCACCTTCGCGGCCGGGAGATCGGGGCCGTCGCGAGCCACACGCTCGTGCCGAGCCTGACCGAGCTCGGGGACCGCGACAAGCTCCTCGCCGAGATCGAGAAGCAGGGGATCGAAGGGGTCATGACCGTGCGCGCCGTGGCGCTCGACGAGCTCGGCGAGGACGCGTGGATCGCCGCCTGGAAGACCTGGCTCGCCGGGGAGTCCACCGTCCGCGATCTCGTCGAGCAGACGCTGCCCCTTCCCCCCAAGCGCGCGAAGCGCTACGGGATCGAGTTCGCGTTGTGGGGCGGGAGCCCGGGGCGGCGCCTGTGGGCCGCTCGGACGAACACCTGCTCGCGCAACGATCTCGAGGAGGGAGTGGGGGATCTCCTGCAGCTCGCCATCGACGGCCTGAAGGACTCGCGCTGGCTCTGAAGCGAGCGGCGTGCGCGTGCGGCCCCGCGGCCCTATGTTCCCGGCGAAGCCTCATTCAGGGAGGTCCCTCATGAAGGTGGTCCGGAACAAGACTCGGACTCCGCTTCGCGTCCCGCTGGGACGAGGCCGCTTCCTCCACCTCGGCCCGGGGCAGACCGGGCAGGTCGGCGATGATGCCCCGGAAGTGCCCGCCCTCAAGCGCATGGTCAAGCTGAAGAAGCTCGAGCTGCTCGGCGACGAGGACGAGGCCTTCGAGACGGCGGCGGCGGGAGGGCCGCCGCGCGAGTTCGCGCAGGGGCACGCCCAGCCGACGCGCATCTTCCCGAAGGGAAATCGCGGGGGCTAGGAACCCCGAACCGCCGGCCCGCTGCAGTCGATCCGCCGCTCGGCCGGACGCCTGGCGTTCGCGAGGCGGCAGGCCATGCGCTCGCCGTATTCCTGCACGCGCGCCCCGAACTCCTCGAAGGTCATCCGCTCGGGCCTCGCGGGGGCGTCCGGGGGGGCGGTCGCGGTGCGCAGGCACACGAGCGCGCCGAGCACTTCCCCCGTGTCGCTCGCGGAGATCTCGGCCTGTCCGGCCATCGAGAGGATGTCGACGTCCTTCATGACCTCCTGCACGGCGGCCTTCACGCCGTGCACGACCGCCCCGATCGGCGTGTAGCTGAGCACCCCGCGCCGCTTCCGCTTGAGATGCAGGTCGGTCAACGCCACGCGCATGTACAGGACGTTCGGCCCGGCTTGCTCCGCGATCCTGTAGCCGCGCGCCTGCAGGCTCGCCACGATCGCGCCGCGCGTGAACTCGGAGATCGCCTCGAGGTCGGCGGGCTTCGCGCTGTGGTACGGGGAGTCGGGGCTCACCGCGATCTCGGGCTGGTCGACCATCACCGCGTCGAACGCCGCGAGCCTCTCCTCGGTTCCCGCGGCGAAGTAGACATACTCCCGGCCGGCCGTCGTGGAGACCGGCTTCAGCAGGGAGTAGTCGTCGAGGAAGGTCTGGGACTTCCAGGGATCCTCGTCGCCCGGAGCGAGCGCCACGGCGAACGTGGCCGCGACGAGGACGGCCGGCAGGGCGGAAACGCGGAAGACACGCATGTTCGTCTCCTCGCGGGGCCGCGCCACGGGATTCTAGTCCTCGCCGGTCCGGCGAGGATCGATCCCACCACGAGCCCGAGTCCGGCACGAACGAACAGGAACCCGTCCTTGAACCGGCGGGGCATACCCGGTTTCACCCCGCGTCGTATCCTCTGGACCATGACCACCCCGCGACTTCTCCTCGCCGCGCTGCTCGCCTTCAGCCCCCTCGCCGCGGCCGACCGGAACCCGGAGTACGCCCTCTCCCTCGGAATCCGGAACGGGGCGACCATCGACGAATCCTCGTCCGGGGGCGCGAGCCCCGAGGCCGATCCCGCGATCTCGTTCGGTCTGTCGGCCGGCTGGTGGGTCCGCCCCGACGGCTGGTTCGAGGTCCTCTTCGACCGCCAGGTGCTCGCCTTCGACACCTTCGACATGAACGTCGACTTCCTCCAATTCGCGGCGGGGTACGAACCGCCCAGCGAAGGGGTGAAGCCCTACGTGACGGTGGGATTCGGCCTGAGCCGCTACGGCGCCGACCCCGGCTCGGTGAGCGACGCGACCGGCCTCTCGGCGTCGATCGGCGGGGGTTTCAAGGTTCCGATGGGACGCAAGGCGTTGTTCAGGCTCGAGGCGCGCGGCTGGGCGGGCATCACCAGCAGCTCGGCGGCGGTCGTCTGCGGGGAAGGTTGCGCGCTGGGCTTCGGCGGCAGCGGGTGGTGGCAGCTCGGAGTGCGCGCGGCGATCGCCTGGTGTCCGAAGGGGCGGAACGAGAGGCGCGGGCCGATCAGGGACACTCCGTGATTACCTGCGTCGCCTCGCACGCGCCCCCGCCCGCCGGCCGTTCGATGGCCCCGCTCCGCAGCCCGTAGGATCCCTCCGCGGCGCCGTTCCGGGGCACCACGAGGTAGTAGCGATTCCCGGGAGCCGGGGGGACGGTCTCCGCGAGGTCCCCTCCCGCGTCGGTGCAGCCGATCGCGACGTGGCTGTACCAGCTGCCCAGCGCCCCTTCGTAGATCCCGTAGTCGGTGCCTCCCTCCGAGCAGCTCGCGCTCCACGCGAGGTCGAGCGAACCCGGGATCGCGGCGGACTTCGAGACCTGCAGAAGCGCCACGCGACCGGGGTTCCCGACCCCCGCGAGCCCGTCGACGAGGCTTCCGGCGGGCCATCCCGAAAGCGGTTCCCAGACCGACCAGGCGGCGCCGTCCCACGCCACGACCTCGTCGGTCGTGAAGGTGGTGCTCCCCGGGGGGCCGAGGTCGCTCGGGACGTCGAGCGTGACCACGATCGTCGCGCCGAACTTCTCCGCGCCGATGACGTTGCTCGACGAGGGGATCCCGATTCCCGCGGCGGAGGCGTCGAACGCGGGGTTCGCCGCGGCGAGGGACCAGCCGGAGCACCCGGCTCCGGTTCTGCGCCAGGCGACGAGGTCGCCGGGGTCGAAGGTCTGGAATCCGATCGTCGTCGGCACGTCGAAGCTGACCCAGAGGTTTCCCGCGTCGCCACCGTCCAGGAGGATCGCGTCGACGTTCGAGCCGTCGGGGACCGCGTCCGCGACGGAGGCGCCGCAGAAGAACAGGGCGTAGGTCGCGGAAGGGCCGTCGTAGCGCACGACGTCACGCCCCTGGGCGGGAGGCGCGAGCGCCCCGGCGAGGTCGGTCGCGTGTTCGAACGAGAACAGCCAGCTCCCCGACGCGTCGAGCTTGTGCATCCCGTCGACCGCCGGGCTCCCGGGAATCGTCAGCACGGAGGCGTAGGCGGGGCCGGACCCGTCGTACCGCGCGACCGTCCACGGGAAAAGCGTCGTCGAGGAGGCCGTCTCGGTCGTCGGCACGTCCGGACACACGTGAAGCGGGGAGGCTGCGTACGGCGCGGGACCCGCCGCGACGGCCAGCGCGAGGGCGGCGAGGAGGCTTCGCACGTCGGCCTCCTAGAAGAGCGGGGGGCCGGGGATGAGGTTGTCGCCGAAGGTCGTGAAGTCGCCGAGCCCGTCGTTGCACGAGTTCGGCGGGAAGAGCGCGGGGGCGCCGCCACAGGCCTGACCGGCGAGGTTCTGGTTGTCGCGCGCCCGATTGCGCCCGAGCGTGTGGTACCCGCCGCCCGCCGCGAGGTGCAGCCCGAGGCCGTTGTTCCCCGTGACCACGTTTCCGTCCAGGATCGCGCGCTGCCCCTCCGCACGGATGCCGTCCCCGTGACCGGGGCCGATGCCGTTCAACGTCGAGAGGTTCTCGATCACGTGGGTCTCGGCGCTCCCGGGACCGACACGGATGCCGTGCGACCGGCACTCCGCGACGACGTTCCTTGCGATCGTCAGCCCACGGGCCGACACGGCGACGATCCCGCCGGTTCCCCCCGCCGCGGTGACGCGGTTCTCCCGCACCTCTCCCCCCGTCGCGGAATCGATCCGGATCCCTTCTCCCGAGACGAGGCCGACCAGGTTGTCGACGACGCCGATCCCGCGAGCCGAGACGATCGCGATCCCGATCCCGGATGCCCGCTGGATCTGGCAGGACTCGATCCGGGCCTGGACGAGGCCGCCCGCGCCGTCGACGCGGATCCCGTCGCCGGTGGACAGGTGGACGAGGACCCGTCGGATCGCGATCGTCTCGAGACCGACGGCGCGGATGCCCGCCGACGCCGGGCCGACGATGCGCAGATCCTCGATCACCGCGTGCCCCCCCCCGAGGCCGGGAATCTCGACGCCGACGTCGGCCCCCACGATCGCCCCGTTGCGGATCTTCACGTCGTTCCCGAAGGAGACGAGCACCCCGCGATTCCCGTTCGCGTCGATCGTGAACCCGTTGAGGTCGAGCTCGACCCGCTGGGCGGCGATCTCGACCCCCGGGGTCGCCCCGGTGCTCAGGATGTTCCGCGTCAACACGTAGTGCCCCGGCTGGTTGATCACCGTGCCGGCGGCGTGGATCGGCACGCGCCCTTCCGCGGCGGACGGCGGGGCCGAGAGCCAGCAGGCGACGAGCGCCGGGAACAGTCCGTATCGGATGGAGCGCATCGGGATCCCCCTTCGGGGGGATCTAACGGACTCGGCGCCTCGCCGGGGTCACCGCCCCGAAAGAAGACCGATCGCCAGCTGCGCGCACAGGATCTTCAGGATCGTCATCGAGGGATAGACGGTCGCGTAGGCCACGTCGATCCGGTCGCTGGGCACGGCCTGGTTCGCGTACACGAGGATGGCCGGATTGCCGGTCACCCCCGACACGAGCCCGAACAGATCGTCGGTCGAAAGCCTGAAGACAAGGTGCCCGATCAGCATCGCGATCAGGACCGCGCCGAGCACGACCGCCGCGCCGACTCCGAGCAGGGAGAGCCCGGTCCGTGAGACCGTGGTCACGAACGGCTCGCCCGCCCCCAGGCCTACCGCGGCCAGGAACAACGTGAGCCCGAAGTTGCGCAGGGTCAGGTTCGCGGACAGCGGCATGTGCCAGGAGAGCGGGCCGGTCCGGCCCAGTCGGCCGAGGACCAGCGCGACGATCAGCGCGCCGCCCGCGAGGCCGAGGGAAAAGGGCCCCACGCCGGGGATCGGGATCGCCACGAGGCCGAGCAACACGCCGAGCGACATGCCCAGGCCCACCGAGACGTAGGAGAACTCGGCCGTGGACTTGAGGGAGTCGCCGAAGTACCGGCGCAAGTCCGGGATGGCCTCCCGCGACGCGATCACCCCGACCCGGTCCCCGAACTCGAGCACGAGATCGGGATCGGGGAGGAGAAGGGCGTCCCCCCGGCGTACCTCGGCGATCTTCCCGGCGAGCCCCCCGGGGAAGCGGACCCCGGCGAGCGGCGTCCCGACGACCGCCGGGCTCGACACGAAGAAACGGGCGACGTCGAGCGCCCCCCGGTCCTTCGCGAGGCGTCCCGGGTCGACCCGCCCGAGGGCGAGCCGGGCCCGCTCCAGCCCCTCCGGGCGACCGTAGAGGAGGACGCCGTCGCCGGACTCGAGCCGCAGCTCCGGGTCGGGGAGCGCGTTGGCGCCGCCGTGACGCACCGCGAGCAACTCGACCGCGTCCGGGAGCCTCGCCAGGAGGTCGGCCACGGTCTCGCCGTCCGGGTTCTCCAGGGTCACCTCGAGGGCTTGCAGCGGCTGGGGCTGCGGCGCGAGCCGCGGCCGGACGACGCGGGCGAAGACGTAGAGGCAGAGGATCGGGCCGATCACGCCGAACGGATAGGCCACGGAGTAGCCGATCGCAGGATCGCGATTGCCCGCGGCGTCGATCGCCGCCTGCAGGGCGGGCGTGCTGGTCAGGGCGCCCGCGAACAGGCCGATCGCCTGGTCCGGGGCGACGCCGACCGCGCGGCCGAGCGCCAGGGCGACGACCAGCGCGACGAGCACTCCGACGACCGCGAGCAGGTTCCACTTCAGCCCGGGGCCCTTCAGCCCGGCGAAGAACTGCCGCCCGTACTGGATGCCGATGCCGTAGAGGAACATCACGAGGCCGATCGAGCTGACGACCCCGGGCGGCGTCGCGCCCGGCGCGACCGCGCCGATCGCGAGGCCCGCGAACAGGACGGCGCCGACCCCCAGCGAGAAGCGGGCGACCGAGATCTGCCCGAGGGCGTAACCGAGACCGATCGCCGCGAACAGGGCGAGCAACGGCGATTGCTCCAACATCAGCCGGATGAGCTCCACCACGCGGCCCCTTCCACCTCTCGAGGTTCCAGCCGACCCGCGGCGAGTCTAGTACGGCGGCCCGCGCGCCGGGCTCGACAAATGTCCTTGCTCTCCGGAGCTGCGCGGGTCGAAGCTGGCAGCTCCGGAGGGGAGTCCTCATGAGCGAGCCCGCGCCTTCCGACCTCCTGCGCGCCGCCCCGGTCCGCGGATGGCGCGCGGCGTTCCCGCCGTCGCAGTGGATCCCGACGTACCGGCCGCGATGGCTGGCCGGGGACGCCGTCGCCGGCGTGACCCTCGCCGCCTACGGCATCCCGGTGTCGCTCGCCTACGCGTCGCTCGCCGGATTGCCGCCCCACTACGGCATCTACGGTTATCTGGTCGGCGGCCTCTTCTACGCGCTGTTCGGCACGTCGCGGCAGCTGGCGATCGGCCCGACGTCGGCGATCTCGATGCTCGTCGGGGTCACCGTCGCCGGCATGGCCCGGGGGGACGCGACGCGCTGGGCGGACATCGCGGCGCTCACCGCGCTCGTCATGGCCGCCATGTGCGTGCTGGCGTGGCTGTTCCGACTGAGCTCCCTCGTCAACTTCATCAGCGAGAGCATCCTGCTCGGCTTCAAGGCCGGCGCGGCGCTCACGATCGCGATGACGCAGCTCCCCAAGCTGCTCGGCGTGAAGGGGGGAGGGGAGCACTTCTTCGAGCGCGTCGGGGTGTTGTGGAGCCAGGTCCCCGAGACGAACGTCGCCGTGCTCGCGTTCGGCCTCGTCGCCCTCGCGATCCTCCTCGCCGGCGAGAAGCTCCTGCCGGGCCGCCCGGTCGCGTTGTTCGTGGTCGTGGCGTCGATCGTCGTCCTCTCGGCGACGTCGCTGGCCGATCTGGGCTTCAAGGTCGTGGGGGAGCTGCCGAAGGGGCTTCCCGCGTTCCACCTGCCGGGGGTGCGGCTGCGCGACGTCGACGGCGTGATCCCGCTCGCGTTCGCCTGCGTGCTGCTGGCGTACGTGGAGAGCGTCTCCGCCGCGCGCGCGCTCGCGCGCCAGAACGGCTACGAGATCGACACGCGCCAGGAGCTTCTGGGCCTGGGCGCGGCGAACCTGGGCGCGGCGCTCTTCCAGGCGTACCCGGTGGCGGGCGGCCTCTCCCAGTCGTCGGTGAACGACAAGGCCGGGGCGAGGACGCCGCTGGCCCTCGTGTTCGCCTCGATCGCGATCGGACTCTGCCTCCTGGTCCTCACGGGGACGCTGGCGAATCTCCCGAACGTCGTGCTCGCGGCGATCGTGCTGGTCGCCGTCAAGGGCCTGATCAACGTGCGCGAGATGCGTCACGTGTGGCGGGTCAGCCGGTTCGAGTTCGCCGTCTCGATGGTCGCGTTCGCCGCCGTGCTCCTCCTGGGGATCCTCAAGGGCGTCATGGTGGCGGTGCTGGTCTCCCTGCTGCTCCTCATCCGGCGTGCCGCCCACCCGCACGTGGCGTTCCTGGGCCGCATTCCCGGCACCCGCTACTACTCCGACATGGAGCGCCACCCTGAGAACGAGCCGGCCCCGGGGGCGCTGGTCTTCCGCGTCGAGGCGTCGATCGTCTACTTCAACGCCGAGCACGTGCGCGACGCCGTCCTGGAGAGGATCCGCTCGTTCGCGGGCCCCCTGCGGATCGTGGTCTGCGACCTGGGCACCTCGCCGAACGTCGACCTCGCCGGCGCGAGCATGTTGTCCGCGCTCCACGCGCAGCTGAAGTCGGCGGGCGTGGGCCTGCGGCTGGTCGGCGCGCGCGGTCAGGTGCGCGATCTGCTGCGCGCGGAGGGGATGGAGGAGCGCGTCGGGTACGTGGGTCGGAGGAGCTCGGTGGCGGAGATTCTGGACGAGTTCAGTCCCGGCCCTCCGCCTTCTCCCCGTACCGGTCCTTGACGAAGTCGAGCTTGCGCTTGGCCTCCCGGTATCCGCCGGGCTTCTGGCGCTTGGGGAGCTTCACCTTCGGCCGCGGCGCCTTCTTGTAGGGGATCCGGTCGAGGAGGTCGGCGAGGACGTTCAGACGGGCGACCTTCTTGTCGTCCGACGGGACCACGGTCCAGGGCGCCCAGCCCGTGTCGGTCGCCGCGAACATCTCGTCACGGGCCCGGGAGTAGTCGTACCAGCGGTTGTAGGACTTCAGATCCATCGGCGAGAGTTTCCAGACCTTGCGGCGGTCGTGGATGCGCGCCTCGAGCCGGCGCGTCTGCTCCTCGGGACTGACCTCGAGCCAGTACTTGAGGAGCAGGATCCCCGAGTCGACCATCGCCTTCTCCACCAGAGGCACCCCCGCCAGGAACCGCTTCGCTTGCTCCTCGGTACAGAACCCCAGGACCCGCTCGACGCCGGCGCGGTTGTACCAGCTCCGGTCGAAGATCACGACTTCGCCGGCCGCCGGGAAGTGCGGGATGTAGCGCTGCATGTACATCTGGCTCTTCTCGCGATCGGTCGGAGCGGGGAGCGCCACCACGCGGAAGACCCGCGGGCTCACCCGCTCGGTGATCGCCTTGATCGTGCCGCCCTTGCCGGCGCCGTCGCGCCCTTCGAAGACGATGCAGACCTTGAGTCCGGCGTGGACGACCCACTGCTGCAGCGCCACGAGCTCCCCGTGCAGCTTCGCGAGCTCCTTCGCGTACTCCTTGCCCTTCATGGACCGTCCTCCCCTGGATGGATGCCGGGCGAGTACGATACGCCCATCGCTCGCCGCACCGACCTCGTAGATTCCCGGAGACGGGCACCGTAATTCCACTAGGTCACAGCCCTCCGGAGCGCTGCTAGCGTCCAGCCGAGGAGGAGCCCGTGAAAACAAGCACGAGACTCTCGTGGATCCTTCCCGTCGCGCTGCTGGCTATTTCGACCGGCGCCGCAGCCGCCGCGCCCCCGCGGATCGAGAAGGACCTGCTGGGGGAGAAGTCGATCCCGGCGGAAGCCTATTACGGGGTGCAGACGGCGCGGGCCATCGAGAACTTCCCGCTCTCGGGCGTGCTCGTGAACCACTACCCCGGGTTCGTCGAGGCGTGGGCGATGGTGAAGCTCGCCGCGGCGCGCGCGAATACCGACGTCGGCGCCATGGACAAGGACACCCTGGCCGCCATCGAGAAGGCCTGCCAGGCGGTGCTCGAAGGGAAATACCACGATCAGTTCGTCGTGGACTGGTACCAGGGGGGCGCGGGTACCTCCACCAACATGAACGCCAACGAGGTGCTCGCCAACGTCGCGCTGGAGCTGACGGGCCGCAAGAAGGGCGAGTACCGGTTCGTCGATCCGCACGACCATCTCAACATGTCCCAGTCGACCAACGACTCGTACCCGACGGCGATCAAGGTCGCCTTCCTCCTTCGCAACGACAAGCTGATCGAGGAGATGGAACGCCTCGCCGCTTCGTTCCGGGTCAAGGGCGACGCCTTCCTGAAGATCGTCAAGATGGGCCGCACCGAGATGCAGGACGCCGTTCCCATGACGGTCGGCCAGGAGTTCCACGCCTTCGCGGCGTCGCTGGAGAGCGAGATCCAGCTCCTCCGGGACTCCGAGAAGTACCTCTACGCGATCAACATGGGCGCGACCGCCATCGGCACCGGGATCAACGTGCCCAAGGGGTACCCCGAGAAGTGCGCGGCGCATCTCGCCAAGCTGACCGGGAAGCCGATCGTTCCCGCCGCCGACATGATCGCCGCGACCTGGGATCAGCAGGGGTTCGTCGTCTACTCCTCGGCGCTGAAGAGTCTCGCGGTCAAGCTCTCGAAGATCTCCGGCGACCTGATCCTGCTCGCCTCCGGGCCGCGGGCGGGCCTCTTCGAGATCAACCTTCCGCCGATGCAGCCCGGCTCGTCGATCATGCCGGGGAAGGTCAACCCCGTGATGCCCGAGGTCATGAATCTCGTCGCCTTCCGGGTGATGGCCAACGACTACGCGGTCAACCTCGCCGCCCACTCGGGGCAGCTCCAGCTCAACGCCTACGAGCCCCTGGAAGGCCTCGCGGTGATCGAGTCGCAGAGCCTGCTCTACAAGACCTCCGTCGCCTTCCGGACGAAGTGCATCGACGGCATTACCGTCAACGAGAAGACCCTGGCCCGCTACATGGAGACCACCGTCGGCATCGTGACCGCGCTCAATCCCGTCGTCGGGTACGAGAAGGCGACAGAGCTGGCCGCCGAGGCCTACAGGACCGGCAAGGGGATCCTCCAGATCATCCGTGAGAGGAAGATCCTCACCGAACAGCAGATCGCGGAGCTGCTCGATCCCGTGAAGCTCACGGGACTCGACAAGACCGTGTATCCCGCGAAATAAGGAGCCGCCATGAACGTCTCGCGCAAGACCGGGTTCGTGTTGTTGCTGGTTCTCGCGCTCGTCTCGAGTGCTCCTTCGGCCGTGTCCGCGGAGAAGAAGCTCCCGAACGTCGTCATCCTGGCCACGGGGGGCACGATCGC
>DASVAW010000125.1 GCA_036376135.1 Candidatus Polarisedimenticolaceae bacterium
GTCGCGTTCATCCCCGGCTCGATCCTCACCCTGGGCGCCGGCGCGATCTTCGGTCTCGCGCAGGGGTTCCTCGCGGTGATCGTCGGCGCGTCGCTGGGGGCGACGTTGTCGTTCTTTCTGGCGCGCGGCGTCCTGCGCGACCGGATCGCCGCGATGACGGCGGCGAACCCGCGCTTCGCCGCCCTCGACCGGGCGATCGCGAAGGAAGGCGGGAAGATCGTGTTCCTCGTCCGGCTCGCGCCGATCTTCCCGTTCAACCTCGTGAACTACGCTTTCGGCCTGACGGGCGTCCGCCCCGCCGCGTACGCGCTCGCCACGGTGACCGGGATCGTGCCCGGCACGCTGGCGTACGTCTATCTCGGCTACGCGGGCGCGACTGCGGCCGGCGGCTCGGCCGACTCGACCAAGTTGCTGGTGAACGTAGGCGGCGCCGTCGCCGCGCTGATCGCCACGATCGTCGTCGCACGCATCGCGACGAAGGCGATCCGGGAGGCGGGGGTCTAGGGACGCCCTCGCCGCGCGGCCGCGGGTTCGAAGTAGACGGACTGCCCCACGGCGAGGCGCCCCCTGCCGGCAACGGCGCCGTAAACCCCGGCCTTGTTGTCCCTCACCCGGACGATGGTCTTCAGCACCTCGGGATCGGCGTGCGCCGAGTCGGGGTCGAAGTTCACCATCGCGCAGCGCTCGTCGCGGTTGGTGACGTAGACCGCGGGGGCGTCCTCGGCGTCTCCGAACGCGAGGACGCCGCCGACCCACGCGTCCTCCTCGAACGGGACGGGTCGAGACGATGCGATCAGGATGTTCGGTCGGAATCGCCGGACGTCGGGGTGGTGCGCCGCCAGCCGGCCGACCTCGCCGACCGTGGTCGAGGTTATCAAGGAGACGCTGGCTTCATCGAAGATCCCGCGGTTGACATGGACCATCTCGACCGCCGAGCCGTGGCGAGGACCGATCTCCTCCGCCAGCTCCGGCAGCTTGGACGCGGTCAACCACGGAAAACCGCTCCGATCGTCGAGGCGACGGAGCGCCAGCCTGCGATCGCCGTCGAGACCGTGCCAGCCCAGGTCGGCGAGCTCGAGAGGCTCACCTCCCATCGACTTCACGGGGTACCGAAAGAGCGCTTCGACTTCACCGATCTTGATGGGCATCTTCGATTCGTCCTTCCGGCGGCGGCCCGTGTCCATGAGGGTTCAGGCGTCGCCTTTCGACGGCTCGATGTCGAAATGAAGCACGTCCTCGCGGGTTCCCAGCTTGGAGTAGAGCTCGATGGCGGGGTCATCGCCGTGGTCGGCCTGGACGTAGATGACCCACGCCCCGTGCCGGGGCGCCAGCTCCTTCAGTCGCTCGATCATCGCCGTCGCGATGCCGCGCCTTCGGTGGCTTTCCGCCACGGCGAGGTCGTAGATGTAGATCTCCGACCTCGCCCGCTCGAACTTCGGCAGCACGTAGGCCGCAAGCCCTCCCACGACCTCGGCATGATCGAGTCCCGCGATGGCGAGGAACGTCGGGTTCGCGAGTAATCCTCGGAGGTAATCGTCCGGCGGCGGTTTCGCCGTGTAGGTGTCGCGGTCGTCGAACGCCGCCCCGAACAGCGAGAGCATGTCCCGCATCGTCGGGAGGTCGTCCGGGCCGAGGATCCGGATCTCCGTCATCGAGGGGACCTCTCGCGCTCCACGCTCGCGTCCTCGCCGTCCGACGCCTGACGAGCGCATCCCACGCGCGCGGGAGCCGCCCCCCGGCGCTGCTTCTTCAGCTCTTCCTCGAGGCTCTCGCGCGCGGCGTTCGCGTAGGCGCGGCACCGCGCCGGATCGATCAGCGCCTCCGGCTCTCCGCCGTCGCGCCGCGCGACGCGCTCCCAGAACTCCACCATCCCCGGATGCGGAGCCAGCGCGATGTCGCAGGGCAACGCGGCGACCCTCGCGAAGCTGCGCTCGTAGTCCTCGACGACCTCCGGGTGCTTCGGATTGCCGATCAGCCGGTATTCGGGGGCCGACAGGCTGCCCACGTCGACCAGGTGAAGGCAGCGCGTCCCCTCGCAGGACTTCCACGCCCAGGTCGTGTTGCCCCGGGTATGTCCCGGCGTCGCATGGGCGGTGAACACCAGATCTCCCAGGCGCAGGCTTTCGCCGTCGGTCACCGTCCGCGCCACCTGAACCGGCGGGAACGGGAACCGATCCCCGTATTGCGGATCCTCGAGACCGCCCCGGGCGAGCAACGGGGCGTCGGCGGCGCTCGCGATCACCTGCGCCCCCGTGACGCGCGCCAGCTGCGCGATGCCCCCGGCATGATCGCAGTGCGCGTGCGAGTTGAGGATCCACTTGACGTCGCGCGGGTCGATCCCGAGGGTTCGGAGGTTCGCTTCGACGAGCGCCGCGTTCCCCGGCACCCCGCCGTCGATCAGGACGTGCCCCGTGGGCGCCGTGACGAGGAAGACGCCGAGGCCTCGAGGCCCGACGTGCCAGGTATTGCCGTAGATCCGAAAGGGCTCCTGCGGGGCCGTCCAGGAGGGATCGTGATCGCAGGAGTAGGTGTCCGGGGCGACCGCAGGGTCGGCCGGGACGGTTTGCGCCGACACGCTCGAAACCATCCCACCGGACACCACCAGTGCCGCCATCAGTCTGCGCACGGACGACCTGTTTCCGCCTTGGATTCGCACCGAGTGACCATCCATCCCTGGATTATGCATCGTCGGACACGCGGCCCGTCGCGTGGACGAGCGGCCCGGCTACAGAACGAGGTCGGGGCGCGAGGCGCCCCCGGATAGCGCGCCGGGTCACGACCGCTCGATCGGGACCTCCCGGATCGGATCGCCACCGTCGATGAACAGCCGTCCCCCCCGGACCAGCACCCGCCGCAGTCGCTCGAGCGCCATGCGCCCGGCGGCGGGATGACGCCCGTCCAGAGCACCGACCCGCACCGCGAATGCGAGGTCGTAGCGGCGCTCGCCGGGGGCGAGGACGAACGCTTCGACGGCAACGCAGCGGAACTCGAGCCGCCCAGAAGCCAGCTCCGCGCCGGAGCCGGCCACGGCTCGTGCGATCGCCTTTGCGGATCGATCGATGCCGAGCACGTGACCGTTGCCGATGCGGCGAAGCACGGCACGGGCCGCGACGCCCGGCCCGCAGCCGATTTCCAGGACGCGCATTCCGGCACGAAGCGGGAGCGCATCCACGATCGCGGCAAGCCTGGGCGAAATCGGGTCGGCCATGACGTCGATCGACCTCGTGCGCGGCGCCGCGCCCGCGCCGAACGCGTTGCCACCGGGCGACCGCCGCCCGCAGGGGTGATTCGTCCGTTACGGGAGCGGGATGACCGAGCCCAATCCCGCTCGATCGAAACGTTCCTTGAAACGCTCCATGAACACCGCGAACCCCAGCTCGCTCGTGCAATGACCGGGGGCGACGCGCCGAATCTGAAACGTGTCATGCAGCACGTCCGCGGTGCGCTGCACCTGCTCTTTCGGCGCGAGCACGAGGTGAAAGCCGCCCGTCACCGTGTAGAGCCGAGGATCGATCCCGACGACTCCCTCGAGGATCTTCTCCACCCCCGGATGCGAACAGCCGACGACGACGGCGAGCCCCTTCGGCGTCCGCACGGCGAGGGAGACCTCGTTCATCTCCATCGTCCCCGGCTTCTCGGAACGCGTGGTCAGCACGTAGATCCCGGGGAAGATCTCCGTCGTCTTCGTCACGATCTCAAAATTGCCCGCCTCCCAGGGAGTGCCCGACTGCAGGTGCGCCGGCGGCCGCCCCTCGAAATAGCGCATCTCCGCGGGCAAGGAGGGCTGCGGCTCGAGGAATCCGGCGGGCGCACGGCTCTTGAAGAACGCCCCTTCCTGCGGCGCATAAATCTTGACGGCCGGATTCACTCCCAGGAGATAGGTCAGCCCGCTCGTGTGGTCGCCGTGCCGATGCGAGAGGACGACGGCATCGAGCCGCTTCAGATCGACACCGAGTTGCTTGACGTTGTGCTCGAAGATCTTCGCGTTGTTGCCCGTGTCGAACAGGATGCGTTTACCGCCGTACTCCACCAGCGCGGCATATCCCCAGTCCTTCCGAAGCGCGGAGGGCGCGCCGAACGCGTCGTACAGAACGGTGATCCGCTTGGCCTCCTGCGCGCCGGCGGAGAACGGGGTTGTCAGCAGGATCGCTGCGGTAATCGCGAAGCGGTACGCGATGTGCGTCATGGTGCCCTCCCGCGACGGCGGAGTGTATGCCGGACGATCGCCGGACCGAAAGCGTTCGGGCGGACCCGGGCTCCGACGCCACGGCCGACTCGAGGCGGAGCGGCCCCCGGGCCGGTTAGGCCCGCACCTCGCTCATCAACGCCAGTCGATTCCCGTCGGGATCGAAGAACTCGGCCAACCACAACTCGTAGTCGGGCGCACGGTGCACCACGTGCGGTGCCGCGGAGAAGCGCACACCGCCGGATTCGAGGGTCGCCGCGACGCCGCGGATGTCGTCGACCTTGAAGTACACGCCCCCTCCCCGTTGCGCGGCCGACCCCTCGGGCAGGACCCCCACGAGCAGGCGCACGTCGCCGCACATGAAGAAGGCCATCTGCGGAGGAGCCGTGAACAGGAACTTGAGCCCCAGGACGTCGCGGTAGAACGTGACCGCGCGATCGAGATCGTCGACGGGGATCATCAGCTGGCCGACGGTGGCGTTCGAGAGATTCATCGGGGCCTCCCGGCTTCACGCGATCTCGGCGTAGAACTGCAGCCCATTGCCGTCGGGGTCGCGTAGGTGGAACTCCCGCGTGCCCCACGGCGTGTCCTTCGGCGACGCCCACGGACTGCGGCCGTTGTTCTCGGGAGTGAACACGCCCGCGGCGGCGAGCTCCGCGTGCAGGTCGTCGACACCGGTCACGGCGATCCGGAACACGGGGCGGTCCCCTGTCGGGAGGTCCTCCGGCCGCGCCCACTGGAGGTGCAGCTCGACCCCGTCCCGCACGACGGCCGCGTAGCGCGGTTCCGTCGGGGCGTCCTGAAAGGTGACGGTGAACCCCAAGGATTCGAAGAACCGGAGCGAACGGTGGAGATCGGTCGAGCCGAGGACGGGATGGACGGCTTCGAGGGTCGCTCTCACGGCGGTCCCCCCTTTCGCGGGGTTCCTACGTTTCGGAAACCGACGGATTCTATCCCGCATCGACACCCTTCGGGACCCGAGGGAACCAGCGCGGGACGTCGGCGCGGTACCGCTCGTAATCGGCGCCGAATCGGCGATGCAGGTGAGGCTCTTCGTAGAACACGACGAACAGATGGAAAAGCGTCGCGATCGCGAGCGCATAGAGCACGAGCGCTGCCGAGCGATGGAGGACCGCCCACCCGACGACGACCGTCAGAACGCCCAGGTACATCGGATTCCGCGTGGAGCGGTAGAGGCCGCGAACGACGAGCCGCTTCGGGGCATCGATCGGCGCGGGCGTGCCGCGGCCGAACGTCGCG
Source organism: Candidatus Polarisedimenticolaceae bacterium (assembly GCA_036376135.1). Taxonomy (NCBI): domain Bacteria; kingdom Pseudomonadati; phylum Acidobacteriota; class Candidatus Polarisedimenticolia; order Candidatus Polarisedimenticolales; family Candidatus Polarisedimenticolaceae; species Candidatus Polarisedimenticolaceae bacterium. Next base: position 5,447 of record DASVAW010000125.1, read on the forward strand.
AAGTCCCAAAGGCACCAGCCGTACGTCGCGCCGCCGGCGGCGAGCAAGACGATCGCGAGCGCGAGCAACGGGCCGGAGGCGGCCGCGCCTCCGAGCGACAGCCGCCAGGGCACGTAGACGGCGACCGTACCCGGCACGACCAGGGTGAACAGCACGTTCTTGAGGAACAACACCACGTCGGAAGGGTACGTCGGAGCGGCTCGCGTCGAAAGGTCCGGGAATCGACGGCGCTTGTTTTCGCGGGCTAGATCGTCCCCCGCCCGCGGTGGCTTCGGTCGTCATCCCCCGGGAAGAAGTCGATCCGGCCGGTCAGCAGGCCGACGAATCCCCACACCATCACGGCCACCAGCGACAGCAGGCTGACCACGGCGTGGATCAGGCTGTAGATCCAGTAACCTCGGTCGACCGCGGTGAACGTGCCCTTGCTCCCGACAAAGTACTGCCCCGCGACGATCTTCCCGTTCAGCGCATCACCGCCGAAGAAGCTGGTCACGACGGCGAAGGCCACGAAGTTGAGGAGCGTGAGGGCCAACGCGGTCCGATAGAGGTCCGTCGGTGGATCGGGCCTTCGCGCGCGCCTCGAGCGCGTGAAGCCGCGGAAGAACCCGCGCCATCCGGCCACCAGCGCGGATCGGACCCTGGAGATTCGATCGGCCCCCGGCGCCACGTCGGCGGCTACTTGCGTACGTTCGCCAGAAGTTCCGCCGCTCTCGCCGCGTCCTCGGCCAGCACCACCACCTCAACGCCGCTCAGCCACAGCTGCGGCCGCATGCCCCCGCAGTCGTCACGCCGGATCATGCCCTCGATGCCCGACGCTTCGAGAGCCCCGACGGCAACCTCGGCATCCACCGCATTGCTGAAGGTCCGAACGACAACGAGCTCTCCGGTCGTCATGAGGGTTTGCCTCCCGCGGAACCTGGCTGCATGCTACATGCTCCATCCGCGCCGAGACCAGGCGATCCGCTCGTCTCCGACGTCAGCTCCGCTTCTTCCTGACCGGCCGCCGCCTCGCATCCTTCGTCGGATCCCCGACCTCCTTGGGAATCGCGTCCGACGCCGTAGTCACGGGTTTCGGCCCCGCCGCAATTCGTGGATCCGGCCGCCGAGCCAGCACTGCGGGATCGCGAGCACGACGAGCGACACCGGATACCAGCGCGGACCGAGATCGAGGCGCCAGGTCGCGAGCAACCCGATCAGCGCGAGGACGACTCCGATGGCGCCGAGGATCATCACGTGGCGCATCGGGCGGGAGGGGGCCAGCCGCGCCGTCAGCCACCCGCCGCCGATCCCGATCCCCAGGCGGTACGCGCTCGCCAGCAGCGCGTGTGCATCCGTCAGCGGCTGCCCCATCGGGGGGTAGACCTTCGCGACGTGCAGCAGGACGTCGACGATCGTCGTCACCACCACGACGCCGACGATTCCGGCGAGCACGGCCAGCACCGATCTTCCCTTCACGATCGACCTCGCTTCGCCGCGCCTTGTGCCATGACTGGACGGCGAAGTCGACCCTGCATGTCCCGACGCGAGGCGACCGACTTCATCCGAGGCGCTCCCCGAGGATCCTCAGGTACTGCCGCCACGGCCCGACATCCTCGGCGTACCGCTTCGCCAGCACGCGCGAGATCTGGCCGAGATGGTCGAGGTCGTGCGCGACCCACGTCGCGAGATGCTGCGCCAGCGTCACGGTGCCGAGATCCGGGTGCCTCCCGCGGCGCGCGAGATCGGCCTCGGTCAGGCGCAGCGCCCCGAGTCGGGCGAGGCTCGTCGCGCGCTCCCGTTCGAAGGTGTCGAGAAGCTCGGCGAGGGTGCGCCCGCGCGAGGCGTCGAACATCGCCTCGCGGTCGAAGGTCGGAAACGGGACGGCCTCGCCGTGGCGAAGCAGGTGCTCCGCGCGCGGGATCCAGTCGGTGCGTTCCCCGTGGATGAGATGCCCCACGACGTCGAAGGGGCTCCAGGTCCCCGGCCCTTCGCGCGCTTCGATCCAGGGGGCGGGAAGATCGTGGAGGAGGGCGCGCAGCACCGCCGGCGTGCGGCGCAGCACGGAGATCGCCTCGTCGATTCGGTACGTCATGGGGCCTCCCGGGTGAACGATCAGATCCAGCGCCGCACGGCGGTCCGGTACTCCGCGTACGGCTCCCCGAACTTCTCGAGGAGCGCTCGCTCCTCGGGCCGGATCTGGAACCGGTTCATGTAGAGCACGAAGGCGGGGACGACCAGGAACGGCAGCGGATGGGACAGCCACGTCGCGAGAGCCGCGAGGAGCAGCGCGAGGCCGAGGTACATCGGATTCCGGCTCAGGCGGTAGATGCCGGTCCGCACGACTCGGCTCGCCCGCGAGGGATGCGTGGGATGCACGGTGGTCCCGACCCGCACGAACCGGATCACGCCGAGCACCGCGATGCCGACGCCGATGCCGCCGAGAAGCAGCGCGACCGCGGAGGCCCACGACGCTTCGTGGCCGAGGGTCGGCGCGAGCTCGCGCAGTCCGAACGCGGCCGCGCCGCAGAGGACGAACACCGCGACGGGCGGCACCTTCAGTTCGAGCGCGCGCAGCGTCACAGTCCTTCCGACCGGCCCGCAGCGGCCCGAGGCGTCAGTCGATAGTGCAGGCGCAGAAACGTCATCCCCCACAACTTCAGGACATGGTCGGCGCGGACGTCCGAGCCCGAAGGATAGACGTGGATCGTCTCCCGGAGGGCCCGCACGTACCGCGAGCGGATCGCGCCGTTTCGGTCCCGCACGGTGAAGTAGAAGCCGGGACTGCCGAAACCGTTGCCGGCGCTGATCAGGCGGAGCGATCCGTCGTCCTCGACCACGGCACGCATCAGGACGATCCCGTTTCCGTTCGGCAGAGGGAAGACGACCCGCACGCACGGCGTCGAGCCTTCCGGGACGACGCACGTGGAGTAGGCCCCGGCATAGATGACGTCCCCGGTGCGCACCAGCGTACGGACCCACGCCGCGAAGAGCCGCCGACCGCCGTGGGGCTCCGCGACGACGATCACCTCGCTCGTCATGCCCCGGCTGGTATCGAGGTTCGACAGCGGCACGTTGAGCTGCTGGAGCCGGCGGCTGAAGATCCGGGCGAGCATCCACCCGAACGGCCGGAAGACGCCCGTCCACTCCGACCACGTGTCGAGGGCGTAGTCGGAGGTTCGGGTATAGAACTCCACCACCGCGGGGTCGACCCGAGCCGGATCAAAGCTCGCGCTCCGGAGGGCCTGCAGATCGGCGAGCAGTCCGCCCGGCTCCCCACGCAACGCGCGAAGGCCGCGCTCGGCGACGTAGGCGTCGAAGAACGACGATCCGATTCCCTCGGGCTTCCCCACGGGCCCGTCGAGCCAGGGATGGTCCTCGAGGCGAACGCGGCGGCCGGTCCAGCGTACCCAGCGCTGGGTCACGCGGTCGACGAGGTCCCCTCGCGCTTCGCCCCGCCCCATCGACGACCCCGGCGACGGGGGCCTCTTCACACCCTCTGCCACGCCGGCCCGCTCTCCAGCTTCGCGAGCCCCTCCTCGTCCGCGAAGAACCGGGTCAACCCGCAGTCCTTGCACACGACGATCCGGAACTTCGCCGCCTGGTACCACTTCCCGAGCTTGGGCAGGTAGTCGGGGGCGTAACCGCCGCCCGCGCTGACTCGCTTCACGCTCCGGAACAGGTTGTGGCCGCCGCAATCGGGACAAGCCGCCGGGGATCGCATCACACGCCTCCTGCGAGCCGGAGCGTAGCACCGGGTTGATCCACCTTCAGCCGCGTCCGATCGCGCTGCGAACCTCCTCAACGGAGATCTGGCGCCCGGCCAGCACGTCCGGCGGCAGACACCCCTCGACCACCAGAAGGCCGATCAGCACGTGCCGCCCCTCGATCTCCGCGGATCCATCCAGGAACGCCTGGTGGCGGGCGACGAACAACGCCCGCTTGGCATCCGGCGCCAACCCTTCGAAGTTCGGCTTGCGCATGGGACCGCACCTCACTCCGGACACAACGCGATCGCCTGCGTCCGGCAGGCCCCGGCCGCAGGTGCCCTCTCCGCACCGCTGCTTCCACGGCCGTAGGACCCTTCCTTCGAGTCGATCGTGTTCTGCGGGACGACGAGGTAATACGAGCTCGTCCCCGCCGGGAAGAACGTCCGCGTCAAGGCGCCGCCGTTCGTGCAGGTCTTCGGCGCGCGGTTCGCGTAGTCGCCGATCGTTCCCTCGTACACCGCGTAGTCGAGGTCGCTCGTGACGCACGAGGGGCCCCAGCGCAGCGTGATCTCCCCCGTGAGTTCCTTCGACACCCTCAGCCCGTTCGCGCCGTCCTTGGGAATGCGGCCGGCCGCGCCCCCCACCGCCGTGTCGCACAGGACCAGCACCGATCGGCTCACGTAGGTCGTGACGACCTCGCCGTTGCCGAACTCGAGGGCCGCCGCGAGGTGGGTCGCGTTCCCTCCGACCGGGCAGGTCGCGTAATGCACGACCTGCGTCGCGCCGCCCGTGTACGGAAATCGGTTGACCTGGGGCCACGCCGACGCGAGGCGGCTCGCCGAGGGCGTGGCGTCCTCGTACAGCAGGAACGCGGTGATGGTTCCGGAAGCGGCGACGCCGGAGAGTCCGTAGAAGCCATCCGCCGGGTCGCGGAAGCGGATCGTGACGGGAAACAACGGACCGGTTCCCACAGCGAGCACCTCGGGGCGCGGTATCTCGACGAGGTCGAGGTCGCGCTGCACCCGGGAGTAATCGAAGTCGAACGACCCCGTCGGGGTCTCGTCGACCCGCCCGAGGGCGAACCAGGCGTTCGCGCCGTCGGTCGATCGGGTCTCCACGAGGGTCGCCAGCTGCCCCGAGGGACAACCGACGGTGCAAGCCAGGCTCAGGTCGCCGTCGAGGTAGTAGACCGGTCCCGGCGCTCCCGGAGAGCAGCCGGAGCACCCGATCAGCCAGTTGGCTTCGGGGCAGGTTCCCTCGTTCGCCGTGGTGCGCTGACCGGGGGTCCAGAACCGGCCCACGATCGACGTGGAGTCGGTCGCCGCGCCGGCGGGGAACCGGACGTAGAAGTACCCCGTCTCGGTGATCTGGCCGAAGTCCTTGCTGAGGCACGAGGCATCGGCGGGCGCGAAGGCGCCCGGAACGAAGAGGAACAGGAGCAGCCAAGTACGGCGCATGGGCGTCGCCCCCGTGGAGCCTGGGGGAACCGTACTCCCCTGCGCCGCTCGTTACAAGGCCGCCTCTACCGTGCCTTCTTCGCTTCCTTCCACGCCGCGAGCACCTTCGCCTCCTTGTCGGGAGCCAGGCCGGCCTTGAGCTTGGCCCGTCGCTCGTCGGGGAGCGTCGCCCACCACTTGAGCGTGTCTTCGACGATCTCCTCCACGGGGCGGAACTTCAGCCCCTTCGCGATCGCCTTCTTGCAGTTGATCCGCGAGAACCCGGCGGTGGCGCCGGTCCCGGGAACCCACGACGGGAGCTCGGCCCACGCCGCGACCTCGTTCTTCTCGAGGAACGCGGCGTCGGTGAAGACGAGGGTCGCGTCGGACTTGGCGGCCTTCTTCGTCGACTCGAGCATCGCCTTGAACGAAAGCTCCTTCTCGGGGCCGGTCGCGTTGTAGATGCCGAAGTTCCGGTCCTCGAGGCACTTCACGATGAACGCCGCGAGATCGCGGACGTCGATGATCTGGGTCGGGTCGTCGGCCGGGGGGCACAACACCTCGCCGCCCTTCGCGATCCGGACCGGCCAGTACGTGAACCGGTCGGTCGGATCGAGGGGGCCGACGATCAACCCCGGGCGGATCGTCGTGGCGCGTCCGGGGAGCGACGCCTCCGCCTGCCGCTCGCACGCCGCCTTCAGCGCCCCGTAGTACTTCATCACCTCTTCGCTGTTCGGCTCGGTGAGCGGATCGGTCGGGGCGGTCTCGTCGGCGCCGGGCTTGGGGGTCTCGCCGAAGACCGAGATCGAGGAGATGAACAGGTACTGTCCGACGTTCGGCGCCAGGAGGTCGGCGGACAGCTTCACGATGCGCGGGACGTACCCCGAGTTGTCCACGACCGCGTCCCACTTGCGGTCCTTGAGCCCGTCGAGCTTGCCGTCGCGATCGCCCAGGATCGTCTCCACGTTCGGGAACATCCCGGGGTTGCGCTTGCCGCGGTTGAAGAGGGTCACCTCGTGGCCGCGGGCGAGGGCGTAGTCGACGGTGTGGGGGCCGAGGAACCCCGTGCCCCCGAGGATCAGGATCTTGAGGGGCTTGGGCGCCTTCGACGCCTGCGGGCGACGCCACACCGGGAGCCCCTCGGGCTCGTCGGCGGCGAACAGGCGGCCCCCGAGTTGCGAAACGACGACGGCGCCGGCGCCCGCGGCGACGGCGGACTTCACGAAGGTCCTGCGGTTTCCGGTCATGCAGCAGCTCCTTGAGCGGCGAGCGCCTTCTGGCGACGCGCGAGGTAGAACGCGAGAGGGATGCCGGCGAGGGCGACCGGCGCGAGGCCGAGCGCGAGCGCCGGACCGGCGATGCCGACGACGGCGGCCGTCGCCTGGAGTTGGGTCGCGAGCCAATCCGACCCGCGGTAGACGACGGTATCGAGGAAGCTCTTCGCCTTGTATTTCTCCTCCGCGGTCACGACCGTGAACAACGCCTCGCGTGCCGGACGCTCGAGGGCGAAGTGCGCGACCCGGCGGGAGACGCCGACGACGAGGAGCACGGGGAGGGTCGGGAACCAGCCGTAGACGGCGAGTCCCACGACCGTGAGCGCGGGAAGGACGACGAGCGCCGCCGACAGCCCGAGCCGGGTCATGATCCAGCCGGTCCCGACGATCTCGACGAGCGCGACGAGCGTGTTCTGGGTGAGGTCGACCTTGGAGAGGAGAGAGGCCCGGGACGCCGCGTCCGGGAGGGCGTCCTTGAGCAGGCGCGTCTGCTCGACGTAGAGGGTCGTGGAGCCCAGCGCGTAGAGCGCGATGATCAGCGCGATCCCCGCGAGGTACGGGGAGGTCAGCGCCAGCCGGAATCCGGCGAAGACGCCGCCGCCGATCCTCTCCCCCGCGTGGCCGGCGATCGCCCCCGACGAGCGCGAGCCCGCCCAGCGCGCGAGCCACAGCGCGCACCCGACCGCCACCTGGAGGAGCGCGGCGGCGAGAACCAGGAGGGGAACGATCCCGACCTTCGTGGCGAACAGCGCGACGACCGCGGGGCCGGCGATCGCCCCGGCGCTCCCGCCGGCGGCGATCAGCCCGTACAGGCGCCGCGCCTGGTCCTCGCGCCACAGGTCGGCCATGAACGCCCAGAACACCGAGACCACGAAGACGTTGTAGACCGACAGCCAGACGAAGAAGACCTGGGCGATCGTGGTCTTCCCGCCGCCCGCGGTCCACCAGAGGGCGAAGCCGGCGAGCATCAGGGCGAACGTCTCGTAGGCGACGGGGATGACCCGCCGGCGCGGGACCCGGGCGACGAGCCACGACCAGGCCGGGACGAGGACCAGCATCGAGCCGAAGGTCCACGCGAACAGCTCGGGAAGGCGGCCGACCCCGGCCTCGACGGCCATCGCGTCGCGGATCGGACGGAGGACGTAGTAACCGGCCAGCAGCACGAAGAAATAGGTGAAGGCCACGACCACCGCTCCGAACTCGTCGCGCTTCACACCCGGCAGTGTCGGCATCCACCCTCCCGAGACCCGGCCTTGTACGGGACTCGCCCGCCCGGGTTCTGGATTGACCGGCACCTTTGGCCGGATTCGCTGCAAGGCCCCATGATGTCCCGTCCATGCGATATCCCGTCTCCGAACATTTCGACGGCCGTCGATTCTTCAACCCGGGCGGCCTTCCCGCCGGGACGCCCCTGGACGTCCTTCGCTGGAAGCTGACCTCGCGCCCCGCGCGTTGGCCCCGCTCGGTCGCGAACACGCATCCGGTCCGGATCCCCGACGGCGTGGCCGCGGACGAGGTCGCGGCGACCTTCGTCGGGCACGCGACGTTCCTCCTCCAGTTCCGCGGCGCGAACCTGCTGACCGACCCGATCTGGTCCGCGTGCGCGGGCCCTTTCGGCCGCCTCGGCCCGCGGCGCGTGCGTCCCCCGGCGCTCGCGCTCGACGCCCTCCCCCCGCTTCGCGCGGTGCTCGTCTCCCACAACCACTACGACCACCTCGACCTCCCGACGCTGCGCGCCCTCGACCGCGCGCAACGGCCGCTGTTCGTCACGAGCCTCGGGAACGAGCGCTGGCTCAAGCGGCGCGGGATCCGCGACGTGGTCGAGCTCGACTGGTGGCAGACCCATCCGATGGGCGACGGGTTGTCGGTCACGTTCGTCCCGGCGCAGCATTTCGCCGCCCGCGGGTTCACCGACCGGTACAAGACGCTCTGGGGCGGGTTCGTGGTCGAGCGGAAGGGGGTGAAGGTCTACTTCGCCGCCGACTCGGGGTGGTTCGACGGGTTCCGGGCGATCGGCGAGCGCCTCGGGCCGTTCGACCTCGCGCTGCTCCCGATCGGCGCCTACGAGCCGCGCTGGTTCATGACCCCGGTGCACGTCACCCCCGAGGACGCGGTCCAGGCCCACCTCGACGTGCGCTCGCGCCTGTCGGTGGCGATGCACTTCGGGACCTTCCAGCTGACCGACGAGTCGATCGACGAGCCGATCGTGCGCCTGCGCGCCGCGCTGGCGGAGCGGGCGATCCCGGAGGGGACGTTCGTCGTGCCGGAGTTCGGGGAGACGATCCTCACGCGGAGGGCGGAAGCACGCCCAGGATCCACGTATGGAGCCGACCGCACGCGTCGCAGTTGAAGCCGAACGCCAGGTCGCCCGACGCGTCGCGGAACGGAATACCGGCGATCGCCGCGGCGTCGATCTCGTCCGGGTCGTAGGGCGCCGCGCGGTCCTGCCCGAACAGGAACGGCTCGAGGCGCGCCCCGCAGCGACACAGGCGCGAGAGCGGCCACGGCGCGCAGTCGATCCCCGACTGGAGCAGGCGCTCGCGTTCCCCTCGCATCCAGTCCGGAACGCCGTGGACCTCGCCCGTGCGCGCGCCCTCCTCGCCGCCCGCGGCCACGCGAAGCGCGGCGACCGTCTCCTTCGCCCGGCGCTCGGCGCGCCCGAGCTCGCCGATCTCCGGGAGACTCGATTCGCGCTCGATCGCCGTCTCGCGGGCCGCGAGCGCCAGCGAGAGCGCCCCGGACCCCGAGATCGGGAAGGCGAACCACACCTCCGCGCGGGGCGCGGCGACCCCGGGCTCGCCGAAGGTCCCCGCCG
>DASVAW010000126.1 GCA_036376135.1 Candidatus Polarisedimenticolaceae bacterium
ACACCGGGTTGTTGGCGACCCACTTCGTAACGCGGACGTTGCCCTCGATCGCCTCCGAGGCCTTCTTGCCGATGCCGATCACGTCGTACTTCGCGGGCGTCCGGATCGTCAGCGCGAAGGTATCGATCATGTCGCCGAATCGCACCAGGGGCAGCCAGCCGCCGCGGGACACGGCGGAGAACGAGGGGTTGACCTTGTAGATGCTGCCGGTGCTCTTGAACTGGATCGCGAGGTCGATCGTCTTGCCGGCCTCCAGCGGCTTCGGAAGGATCAGCAGGCCCTGGAAAGGATTCACGCGCACCCAGGTCAGCTCGTTTCCCTCGCCGTCCCGGATCGAATTCATGAGGAGCGTCGGGCGCTTGGCCGCCTGCTTGTCGTCGACGTCGAAGTCCTTGACCGGGATGAAGATGGGGAGCTCTTTGACCTCCTTCTTCGCCCGGAGCGTGTAGGCGATGTCGCCGTTGAGCGTCTCCGGCTCCTCGACCGCGAGATTGACCGAGCCCGACAGCTTGACGACCTCGTACTCCTGAGCCTCGACCTCCTCGCGGCGCTCGAGCGTGTACGGATCCGCTGCCGCGTTTCGCGTCGCCTCGTCGTAGTAGGCGAACAACGCGCCGAAGTACCCGCTCGCGTACGCCCGGACCTGCCACGGCTCGTACGTATCCCAGTCGACGCTGAAATAGTGCTCCTTGGCCCCCTCGCGCTTCATCACGAACGTCCAGTTGCGGCGGTCCGGCCTCGGCTCGCGGAAGAAGCCGGAGAAGGGATTCTCCCGCCGGTCCTTCTCGCTCTCGCGGAGCGCCTCGTCGAGCACCTTCGCGAATTTCCCGCCGGACCCCGACGCTTGGCCCGAGCCCGCCGCGGACCCGCCGACCTGCCGAAGCCCGGTGAACTTCCCGCCCAGCACCTCCTCGCAGGTCGCCGGGTCGCAGTACATGTCGATGCGCTCCGGCGTGAAATCGATGTCCTGCGCATTCTTCCGCAGGAGCTCGTTCCGCTTGAGCGCGTACCACGGCTCGACGCCGGCCGGGGGCACGAACTTGAAGGCGAGGTTGTCGGCCACGATTCGCGCGCCCCAGCGCTTGCCCCGGGCGTTGCGTGTGTACAGGTGGCCGGGGCCGGAAGTCACCGTCAGCCCCTCCGCTTCGAACCGCAGCGAATCGAACCGATACACTTCCTCCCCGCCGAACCAGGCGCGATAGAGGCCCACCCACGTGTCCTCGAGCTTCTGATCCGCGACGCTCCACCGGCTCCCGTCGCGCTTCACGGTGAGGGTGAATCGCTCGACTTTCATCTGAGACGTCTTCCCGTCGGGCCCCTTCTCGATCGAGTCCTGGTGGAACGAGACGAGGACGGTCGCATCGTCCACCTTCTTGAAGTTCTCGGAGTAGCTTCCCCGCTTGTAAGCGATCCCCTCGGCGTCTTTCTCCGCGAGCAGGTCCGAGATCCGCTTGCGAAGGACCTCGGTGACGGCCGCGCGCGTATCCGGCGACAAGTCGTCGGCGGCGAGAACGGCGGAGCTGAAGGTGAGAACGACCGCGGCCACGAGCAGGGCGGCGGCGTGAACGGTGAGCTTGCGGACCGACGAGGTCATGGACCCCTCCCAGGACGGATCGTGGAGTTCCCTAGAATTCGCCGAATTCTACCCCGGCGGTCTCCCCGGCGCAGGTCGGCTTGCGCTTCGTTACGCACCCCGCACGAGCGGGTTTCGACGCGCCTCAGCCCTGCGGGTGGAAACGCCGCTCCTCCCGGACCATGTCCCGGAGCAACGGCGCGGGGCGGAAACGTTCCCCCTGGGCGTCAGCGAGTCGGGCGAGCCGGTCGGTGACCACCGGGATGCCGATCGCATCGGCGTAGCGCAGCAGCCCGCCGCGGAACGGGGGGAACCCGGTACCCATCACCATGGCCAGATCGAGATCCCGCGGCTCGCGAACCACCCCGTCCTCGAGGCAGACGGCCGCCTCGTTGACCATCGCGAGGACCATCCGCTCCTGCAACGTCTCGACGGGCAGGTCGCGCGCCCCCGGGGCCGCCGCCATACGGACGACCTCGGGATCGGGACCCGTACGCCTGCGGTCCTTGTACCGGTAGAAGCCCCGGCCGTTCTTCGCCCCGAGCCGGCCGCTCTGGACCACCTGCGAGAGGAGCTGCCCCCCGCCGCCGATGCGTTTTCCGAACGCGGCCTCGAGAACCCCTCCGGCGTGGTTCGCGGTGTCGAGGCCGATCTCGTCGAGAAGGGTGAAGGGCCCCATCGGCATGCCGAACGCGACCATCGCCCGGTCGGCGGCCTCGATCGACACCCCCTCGGACAGAAGGCGCATCGCCTCGTTGAGGTAGAGCATCAGGATGCGGTTCACGAGGAATCCCGGCGCGTCGCGGACGACGACCGGGACCTTGCCGAGCTCGACGGCGAGCGCCTGGACGGTCGCCACCGCTTCCGGCGAGGTGCGTTGCCCGGCGATCACCTCGACGAGGGGCATCCGGTGGACCGGATTGAAGAAATGCATGCCGACCACCCGCTCGGGGCGCCGGGCGTGCGCCGCGATGTCGGAGATCGGAAGGGTCGAGGTGTTCGAGGCGAACACGGCACGCTCGCCGATCCGCTCCTCCATCTCGGCGAGGACCTTCTGCTTGACCCCGAGGTTCTCGACGACCGCCTCGAGGACGACGTCCACCCGCGAGAGCCCCGTCGCATCGAGCGTGGGGGCGATGAAAGCGACCTTCCTCGCCGCCTCGCGCGGCGTCATGCGACGCCGCTTCACCCGGTCGTTCCAGACCTTGGAGGCGGTCTGCAGCGCGGTGAGGACCGCTTCGTATCGGATGTCCTTCAGCCGGACGGGCAGATCCTTGTCGGCGAGCAGCTGCGCGATCCCGCCGCCCATGATCCCCGCCCCGAGGACCGCCGTCCGGCGCACCTTGCGCGGCGGCACGCCGAGGCCGTCGGGTTTCTTGAGCGCGCCCTGGCTCTTGAACAGCCAGATGAGGTTCTTCGAGGTGGGCGTCGGGACGAGCTCCCCCACCAGCCGCGCCTCCACGTCGAGACCCTGCGGGAGCTCCATCGCGAACGCGGCGTCGATCGCCTCGAGCGCCCGGAAGGGGGCCGGGTAGGCCTGCGGCGACACCTTCGCCGCGGTCCGCTTGCGCGCCTGCTCGAGCAGGAACCGCCGCGCCGGGGCCAGGCGCTCGGCGGCGAGCTGCCAAGCGGGACGGCGACGGCGACGGCGGTACGACGCGTGGCCGAGCAGGAGCTTCACCGCTTCGCGCAGGAGCAGCGGCTCGGGGACGACCCGGTCCAGCAGGCCGATCTTCTCGGCGCGGCGGGCGTCGAGGCGCTTGCCGGCGAGGATGAGGTCGAGCGACGGAAGCAGGCCGACGAGCCGGGGCAGGCGCTGCGTGCCTCCGAACCCCGGGATGATGCCGATCTGCGTCTCCGGCAGGCCGATGGAGACGGCCTTCGCGTCGCTTCCGACCCGCAGCGTGCACGCGAGCGCCAACTCGAGTCCCCCTCCGAGGCACGTGCCGTTGATCGCCGCGACCGACGGCACCGGGAGCGTCGCGATCTTGTCGAAGACCGCCTGACCCCGCCGGGCCCCCTCGGCGGCCTTGAACGGGTCGGTGAACGACGCGATCGCCTCGACGTCCATCCCGGCGATGAAGTTCCCCGCCTTCGCGCTCGAGAACACGACGCCTCGGACGTCCTCGCGGCGCCCGACCTCGTCGAGCAACTGGGCGAGGTGCTCGAGCATCGGCCCGGTGAGGACGTTGACCTTCTCCCCCGGGCGGTCGAACACGACGTGCACGACGCCCTGTTCGTCGACCCGGTGCTGGACGCCGAGATCGTCGCGCATGGTCAGCTCCTCTCCACGACGACCGCGCCGCCCTGGCCGCCCCCGACGCACAGGGTCGCCAGTCCGAGCGACGCGTCGCGGCGCGTCATCTCGTTCAGCAGCGTCAGGATCAGCCGCCCCCCGGATGCCCCCACGGGATGGCCCATCGCGATCGCACCCCCGTTCACGTTGATCCTGTCGGGATCCGGGGAGCCGACGGGCCCGCTCCCGAGGTGTTCCTCGCAGAACGGGCGCGAGTCGAACGCCTTGAGGCAGGCGAGGACCTGCGCCGCGAAGGCCTCGTTGATCTCGACCAGATTCATGTGCGCCATCGACAGGCCCCCGGCGCGCTTGAGGGCGATGGGAGCCGCGAGGACCGGCCCGAGCCCCATGCGTGCGGGGTCGCAACCCGCGAAGGCCCACGAGCGGATCTTCCCCAGCACGGGGAGGTTCAGGGCCCGCGCCCGCGCGGCCGAGGCGAGGACGATCGCGACCGCGCCGTCGGTGATCTGGGACGAGTTCCCCGCGGTCACCGTGCCGAACTTCCGATCGAACACCGGGCGCAGCTTCGAGAGGGCCTCGATCGTTTGGTTCTCCCGGATGCCGGTGTCCTTGTCCGCCGCGGCGACGTATTTCGGCGGAATGGGGACGGGCACGACCTCCGGCTGGAGGCGCCCCTCCGCCCAGGCGGCGGCGGCGCGTTTGTGCGATCGCAGCGCGAAGGCATCCTGCTCCTCGCGCGAGATCGAGAACTCCCGGGCGAGGATCTCGGCGGTCTCCCCCATGTTGAGGCCGGAGACCGGGTCGGTCAGCCCGAGCTCCAAGGCGATCACGGGCTTGAAGTGCCTGGGTCGGAATCGGGCGAACGCCGCGAGGCGCGCGGCCGGGCCCTTCGCGCGCGCCACGTTCATCCAGAGGTCCTGCGCCTGGTCGGAGAAGAGCATGGGGATGCCCGACATCGACTCGACCGCCCCCGCCACGACGATCTCGGCGTCTCCCTGGCGGATGCGGTAGGCCGCCTCGACCACGCTCTCGAGCCCGGAGGCGCAGTTCCGGCTGACGGTGAACGCCGGCACCTTCCGGGGGATCTTGGACTCCAGGGCGATGACGCGCGCCACGTTCGCCGCGTCGGCGGGGCCCGCGATGTTGCCGACGACGACCTCGTCGATCGACTCGGGGTCGATTTCGGCGCGCTCGATCGCCTCGCGCATCGCGACGCGGCCGAGCTCGACCGCGCCGACCGCGTTCAACTGGGTCCACGCCTTGACGAACGGCGTCCGGACCCCGGCCACGACCACGACGTCCCGGTCCGGGCTCACGGGTTCCTCCCCCCTCTAGCCGTCTTGTTCGCGGCTGATGCCGTAGGCCTCGAGCTTCTTGTACAGATTCGAGCGCGGGGTGTCGATCGCCTTCGCGGTCGCCGCCATGTTCCAATCGTTCTCGCGCAGCTTGCGCACGAGGAACAGGCGCTCGACGGCGTCCTTGAACCCCTGGAGCGTCGGCTGCGCGACGATCAGCCGGTCGAGCGCGCCGTCCTCCGTTCCCGACGATGGGGCGCCCCCGTCCATCGGAAGCCCCAGCCCCGCGGGGATGTCGCTCGCCCGGATCGGCTCGCGCGGCACCATGATCGCGAGCCGCTCGACGGCGTTGCGCAGCTCGCGCACGTTCCCCCGCCACGGCATGGCGCAAAGCGCCTCGATCGCGTCCGGCGCGAACGCCTTGGGCTTCAGGCCGTTCTCGCGGCAGAACGTGTCGGCGAACCACTCCACGAGCGCGCCGATGTCCTCGCGCCGCTCGCGAAGCGTCGGCATCGCGATCGGGACCACGTTGAGCCGGAAGAACAGGTCCTCGCGAAATCGGCCGCCCGCGATCTCGTCGGGGAGGGCCTTGTTCGTCGCGGCGATGACGCGCACGTCGACCGTGACCGACTTCGCCGCGCCCACCGGCTCGATCTCGCCGTCCTGCAGCGCCCGCAGCACCTTCGACTGCGTCTTCAGGCTCATGTCGCCGATCTCGTCGAGGAAGATCGTGCCGGAGTCGGCCTGGACGAACTTCCCGGGCTGGTCGCGGTGCGCGCCGGTGAACGAGCCCTTCTCGTGGCCGAACAGCTCCGACTCGATCAGGTCCTCGGGGATCGCCGCGCAGTTGACCTTCACGAAGGGTCTCGAGGCGCGCGGGCTGTTCCGGTGGATCGCCCTCGCGACGAGCTCCTTCCCCGTCCCGGACTCGCCGGTGATGAGCACGGAGGCCCGCGTCGGGGCGGCGAGCGCGATCGCCTCGTGGACCTTCCGCATCGCCGCGGATTCCCCGACCATGCGGAACTTCTCTTCGAAGCTCAACCGCAGGTCCCGGTTCTCCTCCTGGAGGCGGCGCCGGTCCAGGGCGTTGCGCAGCTCCAGCAGCACGCGATCGCGCTGGAGCGGCTTCTCGAAGAAGTTCAGCGCGCCGAGCTTCGCGGCCTCGTACCCAGTCTGGGCCGTTCCGTGCCCCGAGATCATGAGCACGGGGAGATCCGGCTCACGTCGCCGCAGCTCGGCGAGGAGCTCGAGCCCGTCCATGTGGGGCATCTTGATGTCGCTGATGACGACGTCCGGGGAGAGCGACGCGACCCGCTCGAGGGCCTCCTTGCCCGAGGCCGCCTCCTCGAAGGCGTACCCCTCGTATTCGAGGATCATGCGCAGCGACGACCGGATATCCGCTTCGTCGTCCACGACGAGGACGAGGGGCTTGCGTCGGCGATTCATCGGTTGCGGGTGCGCGCGAGGGCGCACCGGCAACTTATCACACCGGGGCGCGTCAGTTCTTCGCTTCGGGCGCGGTGATGAAGACCGTCTCGTTCGTCCCGTCGCCTCGATAGAGCTCGAGCTTGACCGGCGCCCCGGGCTTGAGACCGCGGATCGCCTCGAGGAACTCGGCGGGGCTGCCGATCGCCTTGCCGTTGACCGCCGTCAGGATGCGTCCGTGGACGACGGTCCCGGCGTCGGCGGCCGGGGAGTCCGGATCGACCGCCTGGATCAGCACGCCTCGGAAGTCGTCCGGAAGCTGGAAACGCTGGCGCGTCCGGCTCGCGATCGGTTCCACCGTCAGGCCGAGCCCCGAGGCCTCCCGGATCTCGGCCGGCGGCTCCGGCGCGTCGGGACCCGCCCCGCCGGGACGCGTGCGCCTGCGATCGGCCAGGGGGTTCTCGGGACGGTTCGCGAGGGTCACGCGGAATTCCTGCGCCTTGCCGTCCCGCCAGACCTCGAGGACGGCGACCTCGCCCGGGCGGATCGAGGCGACCCGGGAGAGCAGGTCCTGGTTGTTGCGGACGGCCTTGCCGTTGATCTTCCGGATCACGTCGTCGCGGCGGAGGCCGGCCTTGTCCGCGGGCCCCCCGTCCGAAACCGCCTCGATGAGGACGCCGTTGGGATCGGGGAGGTCGAGATACGCCTGCGCCGCGTTCGTGATCCCCTGCTGGCTCATCGAGATCCCGAGGTAACCCCGCTCGACCTTCCCGCCCTCGCGCAGCTGCTCGGCGGCGAGCCGGGCCTCGTTGATCGCGATCGCGAACCCGATCCCCTCGACCATCGGGTTCGTCATCCCGCCGCGGAGGATCGCCGTGTTGATGCCCACGACGCGCCCCTGCGCGTCGAGCATCGGGCCCCCCGAGTTCCCGAAGTTGATCGCGGCGTCCGTCTGGATGAAGTTCGCGATGCCCGCCACGGTGCGCCCGACGGAGACCTGCCGCTTGAGCCCGCTCACGACCCCCACCGTGACGGTGCGCTCGAAGTCGAGGGGGTTGCCGATCGCCATCACCCACTGTCCGACGCGGAGCTTGTCGGAATCGCCGAGAGGAAGCGTGGGCAGGGGCCGCCCGGCCTCGATCTTGATCAGCGCGAGGTCGAGCAGCGGGTCGGTGCCGATGACCTTCGCGTCGAACTTCGACCCGTCGTCGAGGGTCACGACGAGTTTCGTCGCGTTCTCGACGACGTGGTCGTTCGTCATGATGAAACCGTCCGCCGAGACGATGAACCCCGATCCGCCGGAGACGTTCCGCTGCGGCGCCTGCGGCCGCTGCGGACGCCGGGGGCGCGGCGCCGGGTTTTCGTCCTCGGGGTCGTCCTCCCCCTCCGGCCCGAAGAAGAACCGGTAGAACGGGTCGTCCAGCGGGCCGCCGTCATCGCCCTCGGCATCGGCTTCGTTGCTCGGACGGCGCACCGAGGTGTTGGTCACGCTCATGACGGCCGGGATCGAGCGCTCCGCGATGTCCGCCCAGTCGGCGGCGGTGGCGGGAGATCCGGTGGAAGCCGCCGCGACGGGGAACGCCCCGCTTGCGAGCGCGGGGGCGGCAAGCGCGGTCCGCGGTGCGTTCAGCCAACCGCCGAGCACCATCCCGAACACGATGCTGACGCCCATCACGGCCAGGACGGCCGCGAAGGTATACCGGGTCTTCATCGAGGAGACCTCCTAGCCGGCGGCTTCGGCGCGATCCGGCGTACGGGTCGGGAGCAACTCCGCGATCGCGCCGCGCAGGGCGGCGACGTCCACGGGTTTCTGCAGGATCCGATCGACGCCGAGCAGCTTCGCCTGCTGCCGCACTCCGTCGTTGAGGAACGCGGAGATCAGGATACAGCGCGCGCGAACTTCGCGGCGCCGCAGCTGGGCGAGGAGCTCGAGCCCGTCCATGCCCGGCATCTTGTAGTCGAGCACCAGGAGGTCGGCTTCCGCCGCGTCGTCCGCGGCGCCGAGCGCGCGCAACGGGTCGTTCTCGGTCCGCGTGGAGTACCCCGCCCGCTCGAGCAGCCGCCGGTAGCAGTCGAGGACCGACGCGTCGTCGTCCACGACCCAGACGGAATACCGGTGGCGCGAGAGTGGGGTCATCCGGCGTAACTCTAGGCAAACGGCGTGCCGCGTTGGAGCATGGGGAATCGGGGGTTTTTGGAGGGATTCGGGCGGCCGCTCACGTCAAAACGGCACCCGGGGGAGCCGCGCCGCGTCAGGGTTGCGGAGCGGACACCGCACGGGACGGGTCAGGCTTCGTCGTCTCCCGGCCCCGCGACCTGGTACTCCTTCAGCTTCCGCTGCAGCGTACGCAGCCCGATCTTGAGGAGGTCGGCCGCCTGCGTCCGGTTCCCACCGGTCCGCGCGAGAGCGTCGAGGATCGCCCGTTTCTCGATCTCCTCCATGGTCAGGGAGGGAGCCGTCGGGTCGGCTGCCGGCGATCGGAACTCGGCGGCGGCGGTCTCGGAGGCCGGCCCGCCGTGGCGGCGGTACTCCTCCGGCAGGTCGGCGACGCCCACCTCGGCGGTGGGAACCAGGACGACGAGGCTCTCGACCAGGTTGCGCAGCTCGCGGACGTTCCCCTCCCACGGCGCCGCGACGATGGCGCGCATCGCGTCGGGGGTGAAACGCATGCCCTCCCTCCCGTTCTCCTCCGCGAACGTGCGCAGGAAATGACCCGCGAGGAGCGGGATGTCCTCCCGCCGCTCCCGCAGCGGAGGGATCCGCAGGGTCACGACCTTGAGCCGGTAGTAGAGGTCCTGGCGGAAGGCACCGTTCGCGACGGCCGCCTCGAGATCGGCGTTCGTGGCCGCGACGAGCCGGATGTCGACGCGGATGGTGTCGGTCCCGC
Organism: Candidatus Polarisedimenticolaceae bacterium; assembly: GCA_036376135.1. Lineage (NCBI taxonomy): Bacteria > Pseudomonadati > Acidobacteriota > Candidatus Polarisedimenticolia > Candidatus Polarisedimenticolales > Candidatus Polarisedimenticolaceae > Candidatus Polarisedimenticolaceae bacterium. The sequence continues at coordinate 9,439 of DASVAW010000126.1, forward strand.
CGACGCGCATGAACTCCCGGTTCTCCAGGACGCGCAGGAGCTTCACCTGCATCTCGAGGGGAAGCTCGCCGATCTCGTCGAGGAACAACGTCCCCTTGTCGGCGAGCTCGAACTTCCCGACCTTCCGGCCGACCGCCCCGGTGAACGACCCCTTCTCGTGACCGAACAGCTCGGACTCGAGGATCTCCGAAGGGATCGCGGCGCAGTTGATCGGGAGGAAACGCGCCGCCTTCCGCGGCGAGTTCTCGTGCAGCGCGTTGGCGACGAGCTCCTTGCCCGTTCCGGACTCGCCGACGATCAACACGTTCGACCGCGTCGGCGCGACGAGCTCCATCTTCGCGAAGAGCTCCTCCATCGCCTTCGAATGGCCGATCAGCTTCCCGAACTTCTCGCGCAGCCGGCTCTCGAGCTCGACGACGCGGCGCGAGAGGGAGCGCTTCTCGACGATCGCCTTGGCGCGCGCGCGCAGCTCGAAGAGGTCCACGGGCTTCTGGAGATAGTCGTCGGCCCCCTGCTTCATCGCGTCCACGGCGGATTCGACGGAGCCGTGGCCGGTGATCATGAGGATCCCGACGTCGGCGTCGATCTCCCGCGCGGCCTTGAGCACGCCGAACCCGTCGGTGCCGGGCATCATCAGGTCGGTGATCACGAGCGCGACGTCGCGGTTCTTGCGGAGGTAATCGAACGCCGGCGCGGCCTCGGCGAAGGCCTGCACCTTCCAGCCGACCTTCGAGAGGGCGCGGGAGAAGCCGTCCCGGTTCCCTTCTTCGTCGTCGATGATGACCGCGTGGGCGTTTTCGCTCATGGAGGAGCGGGCATTCTACTGCGCCCCGAGCATCCGCTCGAACTCTTCCGCGCCGATGACCCGGACGCCGAGGGCGCGGGCCTTCTCGAGCTTCCCGCCCGCCTCGTCCCCCGCGACGACGAAGTCGGTCTTCTTGCTCACCGACGACGTCACGCGCCCGCCGAGGAGCTCGATCGCCGCCTTGGCCTCGTCGCGCGAGCGCCCCGGGAGCGAGCCGGTGAGAACGACCGTCTTTCCCGCGAACGGCGAAGCGGCCGCGTCGGACCTCCCGCGCTCCTCCTCGGGGACGGCCATCCTCACGCCGGCCAGGGCCAGGCGGCGCACGAGGTCGCGGTTTCCTTCCTGCGCGAAGAACGTCCGGACCGACGCCGCGGTCTTGGGGCCGATCTCCGCCGTCGCGGTCAGAGCTTGCTCGGTCGCCGTCGCGAGGGTGTCCATGTCCCCGAAGGCCTGCGCGAGCACCTTCGCCGCGCGCTCGCCGACATGACGGATGCCCAGCGCGTACAACACGCGGTGAAAAGGCCTCGCCTTCGACGCTTCGATCTGACCGAGGACGTTCGCGGCGGACTTCTCGCCCATGCGCTCGAGCCCGGCGAGCGCCGCTCCGTCGAGGGCGTAAAGTCCCGCCGCGTCCCGGACGAGATCGCGCACCAGCAGTTGATCGACCAGCGCGTCCCCGAGCCCCTGGATGTCCATGCCGGACCGCGACGCGAAGTACAGGAGGGCCTCGCGCCGCTTCGCGGGACAGGCCACGTTCGTGCAGCGGCTGGCGACTTCGCCTTCCTCGCGGAGCGCGTCGGAGCCGCATACGGGACACGATCGCGGCATCGAGAACGGCGGCGCGCCGTCCGGCCGGGCCTCCGGGACCACGCGCACGACCTGAGGGATGATCTCTCCCGCCTTCTCGATCACGACGGTGTCGCCGACGCGGATGTCCTTCCTGGCGACCTCGTCCTCGTTGTGGAGCGTCGCCCGGGACACCGTCGTGCCCGCGAGCACGACCGGCTCCAGCTCGGCGACCGGGGTCAGGGCGCCCGTACGCCCGACCTGCACGACGATGTCGCGCACGCGGGTCTGCGCCTGCTCCGCCGGGTACTTGTAGGCGATCGCCCACCGCGGGAACTTCGACGTGAAACCCGCTTTCTCCTGCAGGGCCAGGTCGTCGAGCTTCACCACCGCCCCGTCGATCTCGTAATCGAGCTCGTGTTTGCTCTCGCGCAGCCTGGCGATCGCCTCGCGGACCTCGTCGAGCGACTCGCAGCGCACGTTGCGCGGATTGGTCTTGAGCCCGAGCTCGCGGACCCGGTCGAGCGATCCGACGTGCGAGTCGGGCCGATCGGCGCCTTCGATCGCGGCGAGGGCGTAGAAGAAGCAGTCGAGCCTTCGCGAGGCCGTGATGCGCGAGTCCTTCTGGCGCACGGCGCCGGCCGCGGCGTTCCGCGGGTTGGCGAAGGTCGGCTGCCCCTCCTCCTCGCGGCGGCGATTCAGCGCCTGGAACGCCGAGCGCGGCATGTAGACCTCGCCGCGAACCTCGAGTCGGGGAACCGGCTCGAGGAGCCGAAGCGGGATCGAACGGATCGTGCGCACGTTCGCCGTGACGTCCTCCCCTGTGATGCCGTCGCCCCGGGTGACGCCTCGCTCGAGCACGCCGTCCCGGTAGTGGACGGCGATCGACAGCCCGTCCACCTTCGGCTCCACCGAGAACCCCCGGGGCGCGGACCCCAGGGCCCGCTCCAGACGCTCGGCCCATGCGCTCAGCTCGTCGTCGCCGTAGGCGTTGTCGAGCGAAAGCAGCGGCGTGTGGTGCGCGAACGGCGCGAAGGTCTCCGCCGCCTCGCCGCCGACACGTCGCGTCGGACTGTCGGGGGTCACGAGGTCGGGGCGTCGCGCCTCGATGGCGAGCAGTTCCCGCTCGAGGGCGTCGTACTCCGCGTCGGAGATCGCCGGGGCGTCGTCCAGATAGTAGAGCTTCCGGTGACGGGCGATCTCCCGGCGGAGGAGCTCCGCGCGGCGCGCGTCCGCGTCCTTCGCGCTCATCGATCGGCCGTCCCGGCGGCGGGCGCGGCGGCCGGCGCCTGACGGGGCAAGTGGATCCGGAACGTCGATCCCTTCCCGGGCTCGGAGAGGACCTCGACCGTGCCGCCGTGCTGCTCGACGAGGAGCTTCGCGATCGGAAGGCCGAGCCCGGTCCCGCCGCGCCGCTGCGAGTAGAACGGCTCGAAGATCCTGGCGCGGGTGTCTTCCGACATCCCGGGACCGTCGTCCTGGATCTCGACGAGGACCTCCCCCGCGCCGCCGGCCCGCGACCGGAGCGTCACCGTGCCGCCCTCCTTCAGGACCTGCCGCGCGTTGACCAGGATGTTCATCAGCGCCTGCCGGATCTTCGCGTCGTCGAATCCCACCGCCGGCACCAGAGGATCGATGTCCAGCCGAACGGCGACGCCGTGGCCCCGGAAATCGGCCTGGAGGAACGTGGCGACCTCGCGCAGGACCTGCCCGACGTCGTGGACCTCGATCTTCGGGGGCGACGGGCGGGCGTAGAGGAGGAAATTCGTCACGAGGCTCTCGAGGCGACGGATCTCGTTCTTCGTCGAGCCCAGGAGCTCGAGGGGCTCGCCCGCGTCGAGGCCGGGAAGCGCCTGGAGCTCCTCCTCGAGCATCTGGAGGTTCATGTTCATGGCGTTGAGGGGGTTCCGGATCTCGTGCGCGAGCCCGGAAGCGAGCAATCCCTTGTAGGCGTTCCGCTCGGCGGCGACCTTGGAGTCCTCGAGGCGACGGTTCTTGCGCAGCAGGTGGAGCACGTAGGCGAACCCGACCGCCAGCAGCGCCAGGACGGCACCCGCGGCGAGCGCGACCTTGATCTTGAGGCCCTGCCGGAGCGCGGCGACCTCCCTCGAGATCGCGTCCGAGGAGAACCCGACGCGGATCTCCCCTTCGCCGACCTTTCGGGGATCGATGGCGATGTTCAGGACCTGGACCTCGGGGACCTCCCCGACGATCCGGCGACGGGCCGCGATGATCGGTGCGCCGAACCGGTCGCGCACTTCCGCGAAGTACAGGTAGGGCGCCTCGAGCAGCCGCTCCTCGACCACCCGCTGGAGGGCCGGGCGCGCACGGCGGACCCGCGCGAAATCCATCCGGTCGCCGTCGATCCCCACCGCACGGACCGCCTCGGCGATCCGTCGGGCCTCCTGCCGTCCGAGGTTGAACTGGTGATACCGGACCAGGCGTTCCATATCCCTCACGGAGACCTGATAGGCCAGGGCGGCGAGGGCCACGAGCAGCGTGGAGAACAAGGCGAGCGCCCGAACGGTCTCGCGCCCTCCCGGGAGTCCGAGAAAGGTGGGAATCCTCCGGAAGTTCCGAAACACCGCCGTATTCTAGGGGGGCCGGGGAGATCCTGACCAGGGCCGTGGCGGTGCGGTCGAGTCTGCTGCAAGATCGCAGCAGCGACGGGGGTCACCCCCGGACGGGGGTTGACCCGCCCCCGGCGCCGGAGTAAGGAAGGGCATGGCCGAGTTCGTTGTCGTCATCGCGGACTCGATCCGGGGGCAGGGAGGGGAGAAGACGATGGCCGAACCACTCGAGAACACCTTGAAGGGAAGTGTCCGGCTCGGGAACTACCTGAGGCGGCTGCGGGTCGGCTACGGATACTCGCTTCGTCGCGTCGAGGAGCGTGCCCGGGCGGAAGGGGGCGAGATCGACAACTCGCAGCTCAGCCGCTACGAGAAGGGCGTCTGCTACCCGTCGTTCGACAAACTGCGCGTCCTGGCCAGCGTCTTCAACGTCTCCGTCCAGGCCTTCTCGGACGTCGTGGACCTCGAAGCCTTCGAGGAGCGGTGCCCCGAGGTGGAGGATCCTGCGGAGCTGACCGCCGCGGGCGAGGCCGCCGCTCGGGCGGGAGACTACGGGCTCGCGTTCGCCTGCTTCGAAAAGGCGGTCGAGCAGCTCGAATCGATCGATTCCGGCGCCGGGGCGGAGGTGGGCCAGGCGCGGGTCAACCTGGCGCACGTCCTCGCCCGACTCGGAAAACTCGCCCTGGCCGAGCAGGAGCTCAAGCAGGCGCTTCGCGTCGCGGACCGCCTCGACCCGGCGGTCGCGGCCCGGGCGCTGCTGGCGCTCGCGGGCCTGCACGCCGACCAGGGTGATCTGTTCCTTGCCGAGATCGAAGCGGAGCGTGCCGAGCGGCTCTCGCGGGAGAGCGGCGACACGGCGGCGTCGGCGATGGCGGTCCACACGATCGCCCGTGTTTTCGCGGACCGCGGCCGTCATGCCGAGGCGATCGAACGTTACCGGGCCGCGGGAGAGATCTACGCCTCCCTCGGAAACGCCTACGAGGCGGCTCGGGTACGCGTCAACATCGGCGCGCGCTTCGTGGCGCTGGGGAAGGTCCGCGAGGGCGTCCGCCTCCTCCGGGCGGCGCTGCAGGAGGCCCAGGCCTCGGGCTATCGTCGACTGGAGGCGCAGGCCTGCAGCAACCTCGGCGAAGCCTATTACCATCTCGCCGACCCGGCGCAGGCCACCGCCTGCTTCCGGCGTTCCGACTCGATCGCGGGCGGGGGGAGCGAACGGTACCCGGATCTCCTCTTCTTCAACGCCTACTACGAATGGAAGCTCGCGGTCGACCAGAAGAGCCCGACGCGGGAGAAGATCGCCTTCGGGCGCCTGAAGGTCCTCCGCTCGAGCCTCGAGCGTCGCTTCCCCGAGGTCGAGGCATTCGACGCGCTGGTGGAAAGGGGGCGCAGCCGTGCGTAGCTCCGTCGTTGCCGCCATTCTCGTGGCCGTCGCGTTGCCGGCGTCCGCAGCGCCGCGCGACGACGCCTTCAACCGCTACGTCTCGCCCCGCCTCGACGGAACTCCCGTCACGGTGGAGAACGTCGCCACCGGCCAGACCTGGACCGCGTGGTCCTACGCGCAGTCCGGGGAGCTCGACCTTGCGCTGTCCGTGCGCGAGGGTGACGGGCGATGGTCTCCACCGCGGTTCCTCGGCGAGCGGGACGGAGTCGACCAGATCGATCCGGCGCTGATCGCGGACGCGGCCGGCGTCGTGTATCTCGCGTACGCCGAGCGCGGCACGGGGAAGGTCCACATCGCCGCTCTGCCCCACGCATCGGCCACGTGGAACCGCGTGACGTCATTCGAGACGACGGCGGGACCGGTTGCCGCTCCTTCGTTGAAGATCGTCGGCGGCCGGCTCGTGATCGCGTTCCGGGCCGGTCGGACGGTGGAGATCCACGACCTGGCGTTGATCGCGCCGAACTCCGCGCTCGGAATCGACGATGGGCCCGACCCCTTCGGCGGCGCCGGTCAGAACGGCAACGGCGGCACGCGAGGCTGGAAGGGCCGGAAGTAGCCTTCGAACCACCGCTCGCGAAGAGGCCCCGGGCGACCGCCCGGGGCCTTCGTTTTTGGGGGCTCCGGGGAAGCCACCCCAGAGGCAGGGCTGAATTCGCAGGACCCCCACAACGTATGGGGGGATTGCGATTCGCCGCATAGCGACATTCCATACTTTCGCCCAAGATTCGCACCCCACAAACTCGCGAAAACCGCTGATTCGCCTTGACATGCCCACTTCTGCTGCCTACCATCCGGCCGCGGTGGTCCAGAGTGGAGCGTAGTGGCCTCAAGGGGCGCTCCTCTCCCCTGTTTTCACCCACGGGCGGTCTGATTTCCGGCGGAGCAGTCCTAGGGGCGACGGCGGCACTTCGTGTCGCCGCGGGACGGTAACGATGCTGCGGGGCAACGCGATCGCGAAGATCGACGAGAAGGGGCGTCTCAAGCTCCCGGCGTCGTTCCGCGCCCTGCTCGAGCCCAAGTTCGGCGGCACGTACTTCGTGACGAGTCTTCGCGGCGATTCCGTTCGCCTCTACCCGATGGAAGTCTGGATGCGGATCGAAGAGCGCCTTTCCCAGGCGTCCTCGATGAACCCGTCGGTGATCCGGTTCAAGAACATGGTCAACTACTTCGGCCAGACCGCGGTGATCGATCCCCAGGGCCGCGTGCTCGTCCACCCGCTCCTTCGCGAGCGCGCCGAGATTCGCGGCGAGGTGGTCGTGCTCGGCCAGCACGATCACCTCGAGGTCTGGAACCGCGCCAACTTCGAGAACCGGCTCGCGAGCGACCCGCTCACCGACGCCGATCTCGAGACCCTCAGCGGGTTCGGACTGTGAGCGCCGCGGCACTCGCGCTCGCGTCGGAGGCGGTCGTGGACCAGGCGCCCCGGCATCGCAGCGTCCTCCTGCGCGAGGTGGTCGCGTGGCTGCGTCCCACGCCCGGGGGCACGTACATCGACTGCACGCTCGGCGCCGGCGGGCACGCGGAAGCGCTGCTCGAGGCCTGCGCTCCGGACGGCCGGGTGCTCGGCCTCGACCGCGATCCCGCGGCGCTCGAGCTCGCCCGCAGGCGGCTCGCCCCGTTCGGCGCCCGGTTCACGGCCGTGCACGCCGAGCACGCCGATCTTCTCGAGGCGGTCCGCGGGGCCGGCGTCTTCGCCGCGGACGGCATCCTCGCGGACCTCGGCGTCTCGTCGATGCAGCTCGACGACGCCGAACGTGGATTCTCGTTCCGGAACGACGGCCCGCTCGACATGCGGATGGACCCGGGATCGGGAGCCCCGACGGCCGCCGACCTCCTCCTGAGCCTGCCGGAGGCGGAGATCCGCCGGATCCTCCGCGTGTACGGCGAGGAGCGTCTGGCGTCGCGGATCGCGCACGCGATCGCGCGACGCCGCGAGAGCGAGCCGCTGCGTCGCACGGCCGACCTCGCGGATCTCGCGCGGCGCGCGTACGGTCCCGCGGCCCATCGTTCCCGCATCCATCCCGCGACGCGCACCTTCCAGGCGCTTCGCATCGCGGTCAACCACGAGATCGACGGGCTCGAGCGCTTCGTCACGGATGCGGTCTCGCTCCTCCGTCGCGGCGGCCGCTTCGTCGCCATCTCGTTCCACTCGCTCGAGGATCGCGCGGTGAAGCACACGCTGCGCGCCCTCGCCGAACGGTGCATCTGCCCGCCGGGTCTCCCGACGTGCGGATGCGGCCGGGAGAACCTCGTGCGGATCCTCACCGCGAAACCGGTGGAGCCCTCGCCCGAGGAGATCGACTCGAATCCCCGAGCCCGAAGCGCGCGACTCCGCGCGGCGGAGCGGCGATGACCGCGCTCCCCGCCCGGAGTCCGGCGCGCGGTTGGCGCAACCATCGCCTCGTCCGCCCGTTCGACCGCGCCAGCGGCCGCGTGCTCGCGTCCGCCGTCGCCGGCGCCTTCCTCGCGGCGAGCCCGTTCGTCGTCTACCTCGTCCAGACCACGCGACACATGGAAACCCGCTACGCCGTCGAGAAGCTGCGCGACCGTCAGGAGCGGCTGCTCGAGGCGGAGCGCCGCCTGCGGATCGAGCGGGCGGTCCTCGAGTCGCTCCCGTCGGTCGAGCCCAAGGCGGCACGCGACGCCGGCCTCGTCCCCCCCGCTCCGGGACAGGTCGTCGTCGTCCGTGTCGATGCCCCCGTGTCCGCGTCCCGGAACCCCGGTTCCAAGGGCCCCGCTCCCGCCGTGCGCTGATCCGTCCTTCAGCGCTCGCGGAGGATCCCGCGTCCGATGACGAGCCCGATCCGAAGCCGCGTCGCGATCCTCGCCTTCGGCGTCACCCTGCTCGCCGCGGGAATCGGCGCGCGGCTGGTTCACCTCCAGCTCGTCCTCGCCGAGGAAATGCGCGCGAAGGCGGACCGGCAGCACCGCCAGACGATCGAGGTCGACGGGCAGCGCGGGGCGATCCTCGACCGCGAGGGACGCGAGTTCGCGGTGAGCGTGACGACGTATTCGCTTTACGTCCATCCGCGCCAGGTTCGCAACGGCGACGCGGCCGCGCGCCTGCTCGCCCCCGTGCTCGGCGTGCCCGTCTCGCGCCTTCAGGAGATCTTCCGTTCCGAGCGGCGCTTCGAGTGGATCGCGCGACGGCTCGACCCCGGCACCCACAAGGCCGTGATGGCCCTCGCCGAGAAGGGGCTCGAGGTGGGCCGCGGGCGACCGATCGACTTCCAGGAGGAGCCCAAGCGCTTCTACCCCCAGGGCCCGCTCGCGACCCAGATCGTGGGTTTCGCGAACATCGACCAGCGCGGCGTCGAGGGGGTGGAGCTCAAGTTCAACGACGTGCTTCAGGGCGGTCCGTCGACCTACCTCGCGCTCCGGGACGGCGGCCAGGTCAACACGCTCCAGCTCATCCGACCGGCGACGAAGCCCGCGACCGACGTCGTGCTCACGCTCGATCTCGTCCTCCAGCACATGGTCGAGCGGGAGCTCGACCGGGCCATGGAGCAGACCGGCGCCCTCGCGGCGAGCGCGGTCCTGCTCGACCCGCGCACCGGCGAGGTGCTCGCGATGGCGAACCGGCCGGCCCCCGATCCCGTGAACTACGGCAAGGCCCCCACCGAGGCCCGCCGCAATCGCGCGGTCACCGACGTGTACGAGCCGGGCTCCACGTTCAAGGTGCTCACCACCGCCGCGGCGCTCGAGCAGGGCACGATCTCCCCGGAGCAGCGATTCGACTGCAGGCCGTTCACGCTCCACTCGAAGCCCTACACGGACGTGCATCCCTACGGCGTGTTGAGCGTCCGCGAGATCCTCGAGCACTCGAGCAACGTCGGGGCGATCCGCATGGCGCTCTCGATGCCTCGCGACCGGTTCCGCGAGCAGCTGGTCGCGTTCGGCATCGGCCGCCGGACCGGAATCGAGCTCCCCGGCGAGGCGCGGGGTTCCGTTCCCCGGCTCCAGGACATGTCCGGCCTCTCGGTGCCGTCGATGGCGATGGGCTACGAGATCCAGGTCACGCCGCTCCAGCTGGTCTCCGCGATCGGCGCGATCGCCAACGACGGCGTCCTGATGCCGCCGCGCATCGTCCGCGGCTTTCGCGGCGAGGACGGCGTCTTCGTCCCGGCCGCCGCTCCCGAGCCCCGGAAAGCCGTCTCCGCGCGTACGGCGGTAACCGTCGCCAACATGCTCGAGGGCGTCGTCGTCCGCGGCACCGGAAAGGCGGCGGCGATACCCGGCTACCACGTCGCCGGAAAGACCGGAACCGCACGCAAGGTCAAGAACGGAACGTACGCCCGCGAGTATTACGCGTCCTTCACCGCCTTCGCCCCGCTGCACGACCCGAGGATCGCGGGCATCGTCGTGCTCGACACGCCGGCGGGCGGGATCTACTACGGCGGCCAGACCGCGGCTCCCGCGCTCGGCCGCGTCTTCGCCGACGCCCTGGCGTACCTCGGGGTCGCACCCGACGACGACCCATGGAAACCCCGCGAGGAGGCCCTCGAGAAGAAGCGCGCCGAGGAGGCCGCGCGGGAGGCCAAGCGGCGCCTGGCCGAGGCCAAGGCACGCCGCAAGAAACCCAAGCCCGCGCCCAAGCCGGCGGACGAGGCGGTCGCGCAGGCGCCACGCCCCATCGGCCCCGGAGACGTTCCCGACCTCGCGGGGGCCGGCCTGCGGCAGGCGGTCGTCGCGCTCACCGCGCGCGGCTGTCGCGCGCGCGTCGAAGGGCGGGGCGTCGTCGTCGCGCAGAGCCCCGACCCCGGCACGCCGATCGACGCCGGCATGACCTGCGTCGTGACGCTGGGCGAAGCTCCGGGGAAGTCGTGATGCGCCTCACGAGCCTCCTCGCGCGGGCCGCCGTGCTCCCCGTCGACCCCGTCGAGGCCGACCCCGAGATTCGCGGCGTCCAGGTCGATTCGCGGCGCGTGCGCCAGGGCGACCTCTTCGCCGCCCTGCGCGGCGCCCGGGCGGACGGCGCCGTGTTCGTGACCGACGCCTTGAAACGCGGCGCGGCGGCGGTGCTGGCGGAGACGGCGAAGCCGGAGGGACTGCCCTCGACGATCGCGTGGGTGCGCGTGCCCGACGCGCGTCGCGGCGTCGGCCTGCTCGCGCGGGAATGGCACGGCCGTCCGGACCTCGCGATGACCCTCGTGGGCATCACGGGGACGAACGGCAAGACCACGGTCTCCTACCTCGTCGAGTCGATCGCGAAAGCCGCGGGGCGGAACGCGGGGCGGATCGGGACGACCGGGGCCGCGTACGCCGGCCTCGAGATCCCTTCCGCCAACACGACGCCCGAGGCGACGGAGCTGTTCGCGCTGCTCGCCCGGATGCGCGACGCGGGAACCCGGCTGGTCGCGATGGAGGTCTCGTCGCACGCCCTGGCGCTCCATCGCGTCGTGGGGGCCCGGTTCGCGGTCGCCGCCTTCCTGAACCTCGGCCGGGACCACCTCGACTTCCACGGGACGCCGGAGGCGTACTTCGAGGCGAAGGCGAGCCTGTTCGACCGGCTCGGGGCCGACGACACCGCGGTGCTTCCGGCGGACGACCCGCTCGGAGCGACGCTCGCGCGCCGCACCCGCGGCCGCGTCGTGACGTGGGGACGCGGGGAAGGTGCGGACATCCGGCTGCGGAACGAGGCGTTCGATCTCGACGGCGGCAGGGGGACGATCGAGTCGCCCTGGGGGTCCGCGCGCGTCGAGACCCCGCTCGTCGGCCGGTTCAACCTCGACAACGCCCTCGCCGCCGCGGCCTGCGCGTTCGTCGCGGGGCTTCCGCCCGCGGCGGTCGAGCGCGGCATCGCCTCCCTCGCGGTCGTTCCCGGCAGGCTCGAGCGCGTCGAGGTGGGACAACCCTTCACCGTGCTCGTGGACTACGCCCACACGCCCGAAGCGCTCGAGCTCGCGCTGGCGGCGGTGCGGGCCGCGCGTCCCCGCCGGCTCGGCGTCGTCTTCGGCTGCGGCGGCGAGCGCGATCGCGGCAAGCGGCCCCGGATGGGCCGGGCCGCCGCGTCGGCGGCCGACGCCGTGTGGCTCACTTCGGACAACCCGCGAAGCGAGGATCCCCTCGCGATCCTCGACGAGGCCCGCGCCGGCGTCCTCGAGGTCCCGGGGGGCGCCGAGCGCACGCGCGTCGAGCCCGACCGCGCGCGCGCGATCGTCGCGGCGCTCGACTGGGCGCGCGAGGGAGACGCCGTCGTCATCGCCGGGAAGGGCCACGAGACCACGCAGTCCTTCGGCGACCGCACCGTGCCGTTCGACGACCGGGAGCACGCCCGCGAGGCGCTCGCCGCCGCCGGCTGGAGGGTGCGTTGATCTACCACCTCCTCTACCCGCTTCACGAGCGGTTCGGCGCGTTCAACGTCTTCCGCTACATCACGTTCCGGACCGCCATGGCGATGCTCACCGCGATCGTCGTGTCGTTCATCCTCGGTCCGTGGCTGATCCGCAAGCTGCAGATGTTCCAGATCGGCCAGGAGATCCGCGAGGAGGGGCCCGCGTCGCACCAGTCCAAGCGCGGCACTCCCACGATGGGCGGTCTCCTGATCATCGCCGCGGTCGTCCCGACCACGCTCCTGTGGGCGGACCTCACGAACGGGTTCGTCTGGATCGCGACGGGAGCGATGATCGCCTTCGGCGCCATCGGCTTCCTCGACGACTACGTGAAGGTCGCCAAGCGGCGCAACCTCGGCCTCACCGCGCGCGGGAAGTTCGCGGTGCAGATCGCGGTCGCGCTCGTCATCGGGCTCGTGCTCCTCTGGATGGCGAAGCAAGGGATGTTCACGACCCGGCTGTCGGTTCCCTTCTTCAAGGCGGTCAACCCCGACCTGGGCTGGGTCTACCCGGCCTGGGTGATCCTCGTGCTGGTGGGGGCGTCGAACGCGGTCAACCTGACCGACGGCCTCGACGGCCTGGCGATCGGCTCGTTCCTCGTCTGCTCGACGACGTTCACGATCCTCGCGTATGCCGCGGGCAACGCGATCGTCGCCGACTACCTCGGCATCCTCAACGTCAAGGGAACCGGAGAGCTCACGGTCTTCTGCGGGGCGCTCCTGGGCGCCGCGCTCGGGTTCCTGTGGTTCAACAGCCACCCCGCCGAGGTGTTCATGGGCGACGTCGGGTCGATGGCGCTCGGGGGCGCGCTCGGCACGATCGCGATCCTGATCAAGCAGGAGTTCCTGCTGGTGATCGCCGGGGGGCTGTTCGTCGTCGAGGCGCTCTCGGTGATCCTGCAGGTCGGTTCCTTCAAGACGCGGGGCAAGCGCATCTTCCGCATGTCCCCGCTGCACCACCATTTCGAGCTGAGCGGGTGGAGCGAGACCAAGGTCGTGATCCGGTTCTGGATCATCGCGATCATGTTCTCGCTGCTCGCGCTGGCCACGCTGAAGCTGCGGTGAAGGGAACGATGGCGACCTTCGCGTCGAAGCGGCCGGACCTCGCGGGAGCGCGCGTGCTCGTGGTGGGCGCGGCACGATCGGGCCTGGCCGCGGCGGAGCTCGCCTCCCGACACGGCGCGACCGTCGTCGTGAACGACCGCAGGCCCGAGGCCGACCTCGGCCCCGCCGCCGACCGCGCCCGCGCCTGCGGCGCGGCGGTCGTGGCCGGCGGGCATCCCGCCGACCTGGCCGCGCACGCGGACCTGCTGATCCTGAGCCCCGGCGTTCCGCCCGACGTGGCGCCGGTGGCTCAGGCGCGCCGTCGCGGCATCCCGGTGTGGTCGGAGATCGAGCTCGCGTGGCGCTTCGCGGCCGGACGGGTCGTCGCCGTCACGGGCACGAACGGCAAGAGCACCACGACGGCGATGGCCGGCGCGATCCTGCGGGGCGCCGGGATTCCCGGCGGCACGGGGGGGAACCTCGGCACGCCGTTCTCGGAGCTGCTCGCCGACGACGCGGCGACCGCGGTGCACGCGGTCGAGGTCTCGTCGTTCCAGCTCGAGGCGATCGAGGCGTTCCGGGCCGGCGCCGGAACGATCCTCAACCTCACCCCGGACCACCTCGACCGCTACCCCTCGATCGACGCGTACGCCGCGGCCAAGGCCAGGCTCTTCGAGACTCAGGGCGCGGGCGACGCGGCGATCCTCAACGCCGACGACCCCGAACACGCGCGCTTCCTCCCCGCGATCCGGGGCGTCCCGCATTTCTTCTCGACGCGACGCGAGCCGGACGCCGGCGCGTTCGTGCGCGCCGGCCGCATCGTGCTGCGCACCTCGCTCGGCGAGGAGGACGTGCTCGCCGTCGCCGAGCTGCCGGTCCCCGGCGAGCACAACGTCCAGAACGCATTGGCCGCGGCGCTGCTGTGCCGGCTGACGGGATGCCCCCCCGCCGCGATCGCCGCCGCGCTGCGCGCCTACCGGGCGCTCCCGCACCGGCTCGAGCACGTCGCCGACGTCGCGGGCGTGCGGTTCTACAACGACTCGAAGGCGACGAACCTCGACGCGACCGAACGGGCCCTCCGCTCGTTCCCCGACGGGACGATCCACGTGATCCTCGGCGGCAAGGACAAGGGGGCCGACTGGGCTTCGATCGCCCCGCTTTTGGCGACGAAGGCGCGGCGCGCGCTGCTCGTCGGCGCCGCGGCCCCGGCCATCCGGCGGGCTCTCGCGGCAACGGTCCCTCTCGAGGATTGCGGGACGGTCTCCGTCGCCGTCGAGTCCGGTCTCGCCGGCGCCCGACCGGGGGAGGTCGTGCTGCTCGCCCCGGGCTGCGCATCGTTCGACCAGTACCGGAACTTCGAGGAGCGCGGCGAGGATTTCCGTCGCGCGGTGGCGCGGCTCGCGTCGACGGGGAGCGGCGATGCCTAAGCCCGTCATGATCGACCGCTGGCTCCTTTGCGCCGTGGGCGTTCTCGTCGCGGCGGGCCTGCTCATGGTGGGAAGCGCCTCCCAGTACGAGGCCCTGCGCAATGGCCAGGACGGCTCCTACTTCATGATCCGCCACCTGCTCTTCGCGATCGCCGGCCTGCTCCTCCTGCTCGGGGCGATGAAGATCCACTACCCGCGCCTGGACGACCGGCGGCTCGTCCTCGGCGCCGTGGCGCTGACGTTCGTCGCGCTCGTCGCGGTGCTCGCGATGACGCCCTCCGGGGGGGCGCGGCGGTGGTTCCGCTTCGGCCCCCTGGCGCTCCAGCCTGCGGAGTTCGCGAAGCTCGTCGTCGTCGTCGGGATGGCCTGGCTGCTGTCGCGGTACGAGTCGCGGGTGAACGACGCGAGGCGGTTCCTCCTCCCCCTCGGCGCCGGCCTGTTCGCCGTGCTGTTCCTGATCAACCTCCAGCCCGACCTGGGCTCGGGGGTCATGATCGCGATCATCGCGGCCGCGATGGTCTTCCTCGCGGGGCTGCGCTGGTCCTACATCGGCGGCGCGACCGCGATCGGCGCGGCGGCGTTCATCGCGGCGGTCGTCGCGAAGCCGTACCGACTGAAGCGCATCGGCGCCTTCCTGAACCCCGAGTCGGACGTGCTGGGCTCCGCCTTCCAGCTGAACCAGTCGCTTCTGGCGCTGGGGGCGGGCGGCCTCGACGGGGTCGGGTTCGGCCAGGGTCAGCAGAAGGCGGGCTACCTCCCCGCGGCGCACACCGACTTCATCTTCTCGGTCATCGGCGAGGAGTTCGGCCTCATCGGGACCCTGGTTCTTCTTTGCGTGGTGGGCGTGTTGTTTTGGCGCGGCCTTCGGGCGGCGCAGGGGGTCCCCGACCGCTTCGGGTTCTACCTCGCGATCGGGTGCACGATCCTTCTGGTCGCGCAGTCCCTGATCCACATGGGCGTTTGCGTCGGAGTCCTCCCCACCAAGGGGCTGCCCTTCCCCTTCGTCAGCTACGGCGGCTCGTCGTTGTGGACGAGCTTCATCGCGGCAGGACTCTTGCTCAACGTCTCCCAGCACCGGCGATGAGGGGGGAAGTGTGTCGAATCGTCCGTTCAGGATCGTCTTCGCCGGCGGCGGCACGGGGGGGCACCTTTACCCCGCACTCGCCGTGGCGGACGTCCTGCGCGCACGCCGCCCCGACCTCGAGATCCGTTTCGTCGGCGCGAGGCGCGGGATCGAGACCCGGCTCGTCCCCGCGGCCGGGTACCCGCTCCTCGCGCTTCCCCTCTCCGGCCTCAAGGGCGCGGGTCCTCTCGCGCGGGTGGCGGCCGCCGCTTCCGCCGCGTGGGGCGTGGTCCGCTGCGCCGCATGGATGCGGTCCTTCCGCCCGACGGTCGTCGTCGGCGTGGGGGGCTACGCCTCGGGTCCCGCGGTCGTCGCCGCGAAGCTTCTGGGCGTGAAGTCGATGGTGATGGAGCAGAACCACTTCCCGGGCGCCACCAACCGCGCGCTCGCGCCGCGCGTCGACGTGGTCTGCGTGCCCTCGGAGGCCGCCCGCGAGCGGCTCGGGGGCCGCGGGATCGTCACCGGGAATCCCGTCCGTGCGGCGTTCGCCACGATCGGCGACCCGCCCGGCGGCGCGAGGACGAACCTGCTCGTCTTCGGGGGCAGCCGCGGCGCGCGGACGATCAACCGCGCGGTCGTCGAGGCGCTGCCCGCCCTCGCGGCCCTGCACCCGCCTCCCCGCGTGGTTCACCAGACCGGAGACGACGCCGTGGACGCCGTGCGCCGCGCGTACGCCGGACAACCCGCCCTCGACGGCGAAGTCCACGCGTTCCTCGACGACATGCCCCGCCGCGTCGCCCATGCCGATCTCGTCGTGTGCCGCGCCGGAGCGACGACGCTCGCGGAGCTGGCGGCCGCGGGGCGTCCCGCGATCCTGATTCCCTTCCCGCACGCCGCCGACGACCACCAGCGCCACAACGCGCAGGCGGTCGCGGACGCCGGGGCGGCCGTCGTCATCCTCGACGCGGACGCGAACGGCGACTCGATCGCGCGGGCGGTGGCCGCGCTCGCAGCCGACCCGAAGCGCCGCTCGGCGATGGCCTCCGCGGCGCGCGCGCTCGCGAAACCCGACGCCGCGGGGCGGATCGCCGATCTCGTCGAGAATCTCGCGGAGGGAGGCTCGCGTGTTCCGTAAGGCGCGCCGTCTCCACTTCGTCGGCATCGGCGGCTCGGGAATGAGCGGCATCGCCGAGGTGTTGCGCAACCTCGGCTACCCGGTCTCGGGCTCCGACCTTTCCACCACGCCCGTGACGCGTCGCCTCAAGAAGCTCGGCGCCGACGTGCGCCGCGGCCACCGCGCCGAGCACGTCGCCGACGCCGACGTCGTCGTGGTGTCGTCCGCGGTGAAGCCGGACAATCCCGAGGTCGTCGAGGCGCGCCGCCGGAAGATCCCCGTGATTCCCCGGGCCGAGATGCTCGCGGAGCTGATGCGCCTGAAATACGGCGTCGCCGTCGCGGGGGCCCACGGGAAGACGTCCACGACCGCGATGATCGCCGAGGTGCTCACGGCGGGGGGACTCGATCCGACCGTCGTCATCGGCGGGCGGGTGAAGGCGTTGCGCTCCGGCGCGAAGGTCGGCCGCGGCGACTTCATGGTGGCGGAAGCGGACGAGTCGGACGGCTCCTTCCTCAAGATGAAGCCCACCATCGCGGTCGTCACGAACATCGACCGCGAGCACCTCGACCATTACCGCGATCTCGCCGAGATCCAGGATGCCTTCGTGGCGTTCCTCGGGCGCGTGCCGTTCTACGGCGCCGCGGTCGTCTGCATGGACGATCCGAACGTGCGCGACATCCTCCCGCGCGTGGACCGCAAGACGGTGACGTACGGTCTCGCCAGCGACGCCGAGCTTTCCGCGCACGACGTGGTCTCGGCGGAGTTCGGCGTCCGCTACGAGGTGCTGCGCGAAGGCCGCCGCCTCGGGACCGTCAAGCTCGCGGTCCCCGGCCGGCACTCGGTCTACAACAGCCTCGCGGCGGTCGCGGTCGGCCTCGAGCTCGACGTCCCCTTCGCGAAGATCGTCCGCGCCCTCGCCCGCTTCCGCGGCGTCGACCGCCGCTTCCAGCTCAAGGGCGAGGTGCGCGGCGCGCGCATCGTGGACGACTACGGCCACCACCCCACCGAGATCCAGGCGACGCTCGCCGCCGCGCGCGAGGGCTTCGGCGCGCGCACGATCGTCGTCTTCCAGCCCCACCGCTACTCCCGGACCCGGGCGCTGCTGGAGGAGTTCGGTCGCGCCTTCTTCCTGGCGGACCACGTGGTGATCACCGAGGTCTATGCGGCGGGAGAGGCGCCGATCCCGGGGGTGAGCGGCCGCGCGGTCGCCGACGCGCTGGTGCGGCACGGCCACCCTTCGGTCGTCTACGAGCCGAAGCTGGCCGCGATCCCGAAGCTGCTGACGGCCGTCGTCCGCCCGGGTGATCTCGTGATCACCCTCGGCGCCGGCGACGTGTGGAAGGTGGGCGACGCCCTCGTCGCGAGGAGGCGGCGGTGATCGGCGAACACGGAGGCCCCGTGCTCGAGCTCGACCGCCACTACCTGCGGCGGCGCGATCTCAATCGCCACGTGCGCAAGACGCGGCGGGCGCGCCGGCTCGGTCGCTTCGCGCTGCTGCTCGCGGTCAACGCCGCGGTCGCCGCCGTGCTCATCGCGGTCGGCGCCGGCATCGTGCGCCACTACGCCTCCTCCCCCGACCTCGCGGTGCGCCGGATCGTCGTCGAGGGGACCTCCGCGACGAGCCCCGCCGCGGTCGAGCGGGCGCTCGCGCCGTGGAAGGGCCGCAACCTGGCGGGCCTCGACCTCGACCGCGTCGCCGCCGACGCCACCCGCGATCCCTGGGTCCGCCGCGCGAGCGTGAAGCGCGTCCTGCCCGACACCCTCAAGGTGGCGGTCGAGGAGCGGGTACCGGCCGCGCTCGCCGTGTTGGGCGGGCTCGTGCACGTCGTGGACGCCGGCGGTTTCGTGATGGGCCCCGCGGGGCCCGGCCTCGCGTTCGATCTGCCGGTCCTCTCCGGGTTCGACGGGCTTTCGGGAGCCCACCTCGAGCGCGCGCTCGCAGGCGCGGTGGGACACCTCGCCGCGCTGCGCGCGTCCGACCCCGGCTTCGCCTCGAGCCTTTCCTCGATCGACGTCTCGTCGCCCGACCGCGTGGCGGTCTCGACCGTGGCGCCGGGCCCCGTCCTGTACCTCGACCCCGAGAAACCCGACCGCAACCTCGCCGACTGGCTCCGCCTGCGCGCCGACCTCGAGCGCCGCGCGGGGGAGCTCGTCTACGCGGACCTCCGCTGGGAAGGCCGCGTCGTGCTCGGACCGAAGGAAACCCTCGTCGCAACCCGGAGCGAATGAGCCATGGCCAAGAACGAACGCTACGTCGTCGGACTCGACATCGGCACGCACAAGATCGCCTGTGTCGTCGCCGAAATGAAGGAAGGAGGGCGGGTCGACGTCGTCGGCCTGGGCTCCTCCGCCTCGCGCGGCCTGCGCAAGGACGTCGTCGTCAACCTCGACGCGACGGTGGAGGCGGTCAAGGCGGCGATCGAGGAAGCCGAGATGATGGCGGGCGTCAACGTCGACTCGGCGCTCGTCGGGATCGCGGGCTCCCACATCCGGTCCTTCAACAGCCGGGGGGTCGTCGCGGTCGCCGGGAAGGACCGGACGGTGACGCGTTCCGACTACCAGCGGGTCCTCGACGCCGCCCAGGCCGTGAGCATCCCCCCCGACCGCGAGATGATCCACGTGCTCGCGCAGGAGTACGTCCTCGACGAGCAGCCGG
Source organism: Candidatus Polarisedimenticolaceae bacterium (assembly GCA_036376135.1). NCBI lineage: Bacteria > Pseudomonadati > Acidobacteriota > Candidatus Polarisedimenticolia > Candidatus Polarisedimenticolales > Candidatus Polarisedimenticolaceae > Candidatus Polarisedimenticolaceae bacterium. The sequence goes on from DASVAW010000126.1 coordinate 28,679, forward strand.
GGATCTCCCAGCCGGTCGGGATGACGGGCTCGCGCCTCGAGGCCAACGTGCACATCGTCACCGCGGCGACGACCTCGCTCCAGAACCTGGTCACCTGCGTCAACCGGGCGGGCGTCGAGGTCCGGGACACGGTGCTCGAGCAGCTCGCGACCGCCGAGACGGTCCTTTCGCAGGACGAGCGGGAGCTCGGCGTCGCCCTGATCGACGTCGGCGGGGGCACGACGGAGCTCGCCGTGTTCGAGAAGGGCTCGCTGTGGCACACGGCGGTCCTGCCGGTGGGCGGGGAGCACTTCACCAACGACCTCGCGGTGGGTCTGAGGACGCCGATTCCCGACGCGGAACGGCTCAAGAAGAAGTACGGTTGCGCCCTCTCCACGCTCGTCGTCGAGGAGGAGGCGATCGAGGTCCCGTCGGTGGGCGGCCGCCCGCCGCGCCTGCTTTCGCGGCAGGTGATGTCCGAGATCCTGCAGCCGCGCGCCGAGGAGGTCTTCACGCTGCTCCACGAGGAGGTCAAGCGCGCCGGGTTCGACCGGCTGCTCAACGCCGGCGTCGTGCTCGTCGGCGGCGGCGCGTTGCTCCCGGGAATGGCGGAGGTCGCCGAGCAGGTCTTCGACGTGCCGGTCCGGATCGGCACGCCCGGCGGGGTCGGCGGGTTGTCGGATCCCTCGATCGGTCCGCAGTTCGCAGCGGCGATCGGGCTCGCCGTCTTCGGGGCGCGGTATCGCCCCAAGGCGACGCGTCCGGAGCCCGTGGCGGTCGGCGCGTTCGCGCCGTTCCGCAAGGTCAAGCAGTGGTTCGCGGGAATGTTCTGAAGCCCGGTGAGGAGGATTCGATGATCACGATGGACGACGACCACAACCGCGATCCGCGCACGTTGAAGCTGCACTTCGACGACGCCCAGCCCTCCGTCGCGAAGCTCAAGGTGATCGGGATCGGCGGCGGCGGCGGGAACGCCGTCAACCGGATGATCGCCGCGGGCGTTCAGGGCGTGGAGTTCATGTCGGCGAACACCGACGTCCAGGCGCTGAAGAGCAGCCGCGCCGCGCTCAAGCTGCAGCTCGGGCTCAAGCTCACCAAGGGTCTGGGCGCCGGCGCCAACCCCGAGGTGGGACGCGGCGCCGCCCTCGAGGACGTCGAGCAGATCACGCAGGCGCTCGACGGCGCCGACATGGTCTTCGTGACCTCCGGCCTGGGCGGCGGGACCGGCACCGGGGCCGCCCCGATCATCGCGAACCTCGCCCGCGAGAAGGGGGCGCTCGTCGTCGCCGTCGTCACGAAACCGTTCGCGTTCGAGGGCCGCCGCCGCCGGCAGCAGGCCGAGGAGGGGCTGAACGCCCTTCGCCAGGTCGTCGACACGGTCATCACGATCCCGAACGACAAGCTGCTCCACACCGTGGAGAAGGGAACGCCGATCGCCGAGGCCTTCCTGATGGCCGATGATATTCTCCGCCAGGCCGTGCAGGGAATTTCGGACCTGATCACGGTGCCGGGCGAGATCAACCTGGACTTCGCGGACGTCAAGACGATCATGCAGGGGATGGGCATGGCCTTGATGGGAACCGGAATCGCCGACGGCGAGCACCGCGCCGTCGAAGCCGCCCAGCGCGCGATCTCCTCGCCGCTGCTCGAGGACGCCTCGATCCACGGGGCCCGCGGCGTGCTCATCAACATCACCGGCGGCGAGGACATGACGCTGCACGAGGTCTCCGAGGCCGCGAACATCATCCAGGAGGCCTCGGATCCCGACGCGAACATCATCTTCGGCACCGTCATCGACCGTCACATGCAGGGCAAGGTGAAGGTCACCGTCATCGCCACCGGATTCCATCGGGAGGAAGCGCGGACGTCGGTCTTCGTCCAGCAGCCGCGCACCCAGACCCGGACGTCGTGGGCACCCACCGAGCCCGCGTCCTCCCCCGCCCAGCCCCAGCGTCACGCCGCGGGAGGCGATCGCTTCCTGCGGCCGGGTCACCCGGCGCCGACGCCGAGCCCCGAGATGAGCCCGTACGACGACGGCTTCACGCCGAACTTCGGCAAGAGCAAGGACGACCTCGACGTTCCGGCGTTTCTCCGCCGTCAGATGGACTGACGGTTGGCTCCGTGGGCCGCCCGGTGATCGAGGCGAGTTACCGCATCCTCGTGGTGGACGACGACCCGCAGACCGCGGTGCTCGTGAAGTCCTGGTATCGCGGCAAGCCGTTCGAGATCCTCACGGCCGGCGACGGCGAGGAAGGGTTGAAGCGTGCCGCCGCCGAGCGCCCCGACCTGCTTCTGCTCGACGTGACCATGCCGCGCATGGACGGCCTCGAGGTCGCCCGGCGCCTCAAGTCCAACCCCGCGACCCGGACGATTCCGGTGCTGCTCCTCACCGCCCGGCGGGAGACGACCGACAAGGTCGAGGGGTTCCGCGCAGGCGCCGACGACTACGTGGTGAAGCCGTTCGCCTTCGAGGAGGTCGACGCGCGGATCCGCGCGATGCTCCGGAGGCGCGAGCTCGTCGCCACGCTCGAATCCACGGTGGAGGAGCTCCAGGTCTCCAACCGCCAGCTCGAGGGTCTGCTCGTCATCGACGAGAAGACGGGCCTGTTCAACTACCGGGAGTTCGAGCGCAAGCTGCGCGAGGAATGGCTGCGCGCCCTGCGCTACGAGACGCCGCTGTCGGTGATCATGCTCGACCTCGACCGCTTCAAGGCGATCAACGACACCCGGGGGCATCCCGCGGGCGACCGCGTCCTGCGCGAGTTCGCGATGCTCGTCGCCGGAGGCGCCCGGGGCACGGACGTCGCCGCCCGCTTCGGGGGCGAGGAGTTCGCCGTGATCCTCCCGCACACCGGCGGGCCGCTCGCCGCCCGCGTCGCCGAGCGCATCCGCGCGGCGGTGAACGACTTCGTCTTCCTCGAGCCGGACGACCGGTTGCGGGTGACGGTCTCGGCGGGGATCGCGACGTGGCCGTCGTTCCCGTCGATCGACTCCGCCGAGGCCCTCGTGGCCGCCGCCGACCGCGCGCTGCTCAAGGCGAAGGTCCTCGGGCGCAATCGCGTGGTGGTGGACGAAGGGAGCTGACGCTTCCGCACCGGCGCGGCCCGGCGCGGGTTCAGAGCCCCCGGCGCAATGCGTTCAGCCCGACGACCGCGAGGAACGCGATCGCGAAGACGAGAATCGCGCAGCCGACCAAACATCCCGCGTCGAGGAGCTTGTTTCGTGGCGTCGTCGGCTCGGCCCGCGGGAGCTCCGCCACGCGCCGGAGGATGACCGGCGTCCCGGCGCTGTCGGGGAAGAGATCCTCCGGCTCGAAGTCCAGCGCGTCGTCGTGACCGTAGCGGGAGACCGTCGGCTCGACCGCGCCGTGGATCAACCCGAGCCCGAATCGCAGATACCCCTGCCGGTCTCCTTCGATGACCAGCTCGTCGGGTCCGTCCGAGACGCGGACGCCACCGCCCGAGGGAGGGATCAGCGTCGTCAGCTCCTTCGCGAGCTCGCGAATGCGCTGCGTCGCCGGGTCCGCCGGCTCGTCCGCCCCGGCTCCCTCCGAAACGGCCACGCGCGGTGCCGGAGGCGGCGGAAACGGCAGGCGCTGAAGGAGTCGACGACGCCGGCGCGCTCGCAGCCATTCCCGACCGATCACGAGAACGAGCCCCGCCGCGGGCGCCGCGAAAAGCACGGTGACCGGAACGCCGACCCCGAAGAGCCAATTCACGGGAAAGGCGAGGAGCCACGACGCGGGAATCACGGCGACGTTCGCTGCGACGAGCCGCCGGGCGGAGCGGCCGAGCACGTTCCCGCCGCCGCGCGGGCGGCCCCGGATCATCCGGAGCGCAAGGTCGAACCCGACGGTACCGGCCACGAGCGCTACGACGCCGATGCCGAGCAGACCGATCGACCTTTCGTCGACTCCGGCGGCAAGCCCACCGCCGCCGATGAAGGCGATGAACGCCGAGAGCAGGAAGAGTCCCACGCCGAGTGCTCCGACGGTGAAGCGCTCCCATGGGCGCGGCCTTCCGGCCCGGGATGCCGGCCGGTTCATTTCGACCCTCGCTGCGGCGGCGCCGGGCGCTGCACCTCCACGTTCACTCCGTCCTGCGTCCGGACGCTTGCCCGATCGCAGCCGTACTCGTCGCACTGCGTGGGATCCACGACCTGGACGGTTCCGACGAGCCTGGCCGGTCCCGCCGGGAACTCCGGCACGCGCGCGGTGTACGCCCGCGACGCCTTCCCACCCGGCGGAAGCGCGAAGCGCTGAACACAGGTCGGATGGTCCACTGGTTCCGCGATGCCACGCGCTTGCTTCCCGTCCCAGAGCGTCCATTCGAACGACGGGCCGAAGCAGGCCTCGATCGTCGCAGCGCCCCGGTTCTCGAGGGTGAACTCCACGACCAGCGGCCGGCCGACGACGATCGCGTCGTCCTGCACTGGACGGATCGCCGCCCGGAGCCCCGCCACCCCACGGTCGAACGGGACCCGGATCGCGGCGCAGCGGTCGAGCAGCGCCTGCGTCTTCGGCCCCCGTGCCCCGCTCTTCGCGACCTCCTCGAGGGCGGCGGCGACGTCGAAGTCGTCCCATGCCTCGTGGATTCTCCTCTGCAGCCTGGCGAACGTCCTTTCCGATGCGCCTTCCTGGGCGCGAATTTCCGTCGTCAGGGCGGGATCCCGCTCCAAGATCGCCTTCAGGCACGCCGCGGTGTCCGGCCCCTCGAAGTACTTCAGGATCCGTGTCGATTCCTCGGGAGCCACCGTCGCGACGTCCGGATGCCAGACGATGTGGCCGACGCCGTCGTCCGTGACGCCGCCGCAGCCGACGGAGATGAGGTCGTAGTAGGGGGAGGACGCCGCCGCCGCGACCGAAGTCGCCGTGGCGACGGCGAGCAGCGACGCCGAGGCGATCCCTCGAAGTCGTTGACGACGACTCAAGTGCAACCCTCCTCCGATCCTGCTACGAACTCCGCCTCGAAGATCTGCGGCACGAACTGCTCGAGACGGCGGCGCGGCTGCTCGGACCTTCGCCACGTGAGCAGGAGCAGCGCCGAACCGACCAGCGGAAGCACCGCACCGACCAGAACATCGAACCGTCCGAACTCCCCATGGCGAACCGCCATCCTGAGATAGGCCACGGCGAAGGTCGCGCCCAGTGGAATCGCCATCACGAACCACACACCCAGAAGCGCGATCGCGAACGTGCTGATGCCGAAGCGACCCACGACCCTCGTCCCGCCGCCATGCGCCACGAAACGGCCCTGGAAGTTCGGCTCGAGCGGATTCCGGTCCAGCGGGCTTCGCGGCGCTCGCAGGTGGAAGAACGGAAACTCCCCCGACCGGTAAAGCGTGTCAACAGGGTCACCCAGACGCGAGCGCCAGAATTCGTCTCGTTCCGTCGCCTCCCGCAGCCTCTCCGCGCACTGCTGCGGCGATAGTCGCGTTTCCCAGACGTACTCGCGCCAGAGCTTCATCGGCTCCCCGATCCTGTTGGGAGATCCTACCGCGCATCCGCCGCCGCCGACCGCGCCCTTCTCCGGGCGAAGGTCCTCGGGCGCAACCGCGTGGTGGTGGACGAGGGGAGCTAGGGTCGCCCGGTCCCGGGGTCCGGCAAAGACAGCCCCCGACAGATCTTCCGTGCGAGCGCGTCGGAGATCTCGGTGTGTCGGGGAACCGCTTCCGTTGCACCCGTGGCCGGATTACACCACAAGGAGTGCGCCCTGCCTTCTCGTTTCAGGTAGCAGCCGTGGCTTCGGAGGTGCCGAAGCAGGCCGCTGCGTTTCACTTCAGCGTGACCGTTTCGCGGATTGCGTCGGGAGGGACGCCACGCAGCCCGTCTTCACGGCGGTCCTCGAGGATCAGCGCGATCGCGTCCGCGAGGCTCTGACGGGCTTCCTCCACGGTTCGACCCTGCCCGTTGGCCCCGGGCATCTCGGGAGAGTATGCGATGAACCACTCTCCGTCGCGTTCAATCACTGCAGTGAATTCGTTCACCATGGGGCACCTACGCCTCGCGGGAGCCACATCGGCGGCCGAGCCGCGGAGCACCGAGAAGATACGCCGGAAGCCGCCCTCCGGCGACTCAGCAATCCGAATTGGGTTGCGGAGCCAGGACCGCCTGGATTGCCGGGTGGCAACCCACTCGGCGCGAACGCGACCCCCGGACTTCGTGCCGTACACCACCTCATCGATGGGCGATGGACGCGACGAGTTTCTACCCATCGCAGGGGTTCCGGGTGAGCACCATCTCGGCGTACCAGGGGGACTCAATCCTCGCCCCGGTTCCAACCCTGTCACCGCCCTCCTACCCCGCTGCAACCGGCATGGGGGTACGTTCGCCCTTCCTCCGAGGGCGGGCCCGTGTCGATCGTCTTCGAACACCTATCCAAGAGTTACGGCGGCCAGCCGGTCGTCCGGGACGTCTCCCTCGAGATCGCCGACGGCGAGTTGTGCGTCCTGCTTGGCCCCTCGGGATCGGGGAAATCCACCCTCCTGCGGATCGTCGCGGGCCTCGCCGAGGCGGACTCCGGGCGCGTCCTCCTCCACGGCCGCGACGTCACGCGTGTCCCGCCGCAAAAACGCGGGGTCGGTTTCGTCTTCCAGCACTACGCCCTGTTCCGGCACATGACGGTCGCCGACAACGTCGAGTTCGCGCTCCGGATCCGCGGCGTCTCCAGGGTCGAGCGGGCGCGACGGCGCGACGAGCTGCTCGAGCTCGTGGGGCTCACCGGCTACGCCGCGAGACGGCCGGGGCAGCTCTCGGGCGGGCAGCAGCAGCGGGTCGGGCTCGCGCGCGCGCTCGCCCACGCCCCCGAGGTCCTCCTCCTCGACGAGCCGTTCGGCGCGCTCGACGCACGCATCCGCACCGAGCTCCGCGCGACGGTCAAGCGCATCCAGCAGGAGCTCGGCGTCACCTCGATCTTCGTGACCCACGACCAGGAAGAGGCGTTCGAGCTCGGCGACCGCATCGCGGTCCTCAACCACGGCCGCCTGCTCGAGTGCGGAACGCCGCGCGAGCTGTACCTCCATCCCACGACCGAGTTCACCGCGACCTTCCTCGGCACCGCGAACCTCGTCGTCGCCGAGCGCAGCGAGCGCGGCGCGCGCGTGGGGACCGTCGACCTTCCCGTCGCGGCGACGCGCGAGGTCAGCCCCGAGGCGGCGCGCGTGCAGCTGCTGTTCCGCCCCGAGGACGTCGCGGTGAAGGACTCCCCCGACGCGCTGCAGTGGCCGCTCCTCGGCGAAGGCACGGTCGAGACCAGCTCGTTCGTCGGGGCGTTCGAGCGGCTGCGGCTGCGCCTTCCCCTGCGCGGCGTCCGCATGGTCGCCCCCGCCGCGCCGTTCGGCGGGGACTACGTCGTCGTCGACGCGGTGCGCCCGCAGCACCTCGCGCGGCGCTTCCCCCTCGGGCCCGGCGACACCGCGTGGGTCGGGCTTCGTCGCGTGCACGCGCTGGCGCATCCCGGGATGGCCTTCCTGTGCGTGGACGGCGGCGGCCCGGAGGGCGCGGCGGCGGTCACGCTCGGGCTCGATCTGGCCAAGCGCGCGAGGGCCCGGGCGACGCAGCTGTGTTACGGCGCCCACGCGACGAAGCCCGTCTCCGGGGAGGAGGCGGTCCTTCGAAGTCCGGAGGGTCTCGACGACGCCCTCCGCACGCACGCGACGGCGGGGGTTTTCGACCTCGTGATCGCGGGGTACCCCGAGGACGGGGCGGTCGACGCCGCCGCCGCGACGCTGCGCCAGGGGGACCACCACGTGCTGCTCGTCCCCCACGGCGCGAACGCACCGCGCAAGGTGCTGATCGCCGTCGCGCCGGGCGAGCCCGGCAAACGCGGCATCCGATTCGCCGGCCGGCTCGCGCGGCATTTCGACGCCGAGGTGACCGTCCTCACGGTCCTCCCCGGCGAGGACGTCGAGCCCGCGGCGCGCGAGCAGGCCGAGCGGTTCCTCGCGGCGAGCGCGCGGACGCTCGCGCCGCTCGGGATCCACGCGGCGACGAGGCTTCGCGAGGGCGGGCCGCTCGAGCAGATCCGGGCCGAGTGCGCGGAGGGACGTTACGACCTGCTCGTGGTCGGGGCCCCGCTCGGCGAGCGCGGCGAGGCGCCGAGGATCGAGGGGCCCGTCGAGAAGCTCCTCGAGAAGAGCACGATCCCCGTACTGATCGTGCGCACGACGGGAGAAGGCGAATGAGTCGCGGCGCGCCCGAGGTCGAGCGCGCGATCCTGGACGCCGTCCGCGGCGTCCGCTACGGCTCGGTCGAGGTCGTCGTGCACGACGGCCGCGTGGTGCAGATCGAGATCAAGAAGAAAGTCCGCGTCGTCGAGGACGCGGGGCCCGACCGGAACACCGGAGGACCGAGAGGATTCCAACACCATCCGACGACCGGAACACCGGAGGACGGACGATGATCCCGAGGTGGTCCGATGCGTAGGTTTTCGTGGGTTTGGGTCCTTCCCCTGACGATGGCGGCGCTGCCGGCGCTCGCCGACGCGACCGACGACAAGATCGAGGAGCTCGAGCAGAAGATCAAGGTCCTCGAGCGCAAGCAGGAGCTGAAGGACGAGGAGGCGGCGAACAGGGACAAGGAGGCGGCGAGGGTCTCCGTCGGCCGCGACGGCTTCGCCTTCAAGTCCGCCGACGGCGCGTACCAGCTCAAGATCCGCGGCTACATCCAAACCGACGGCCGATTCGTCGCGAACGAGCCGGGTAGGGCCGTGAACGACACGTTCGTCGTCCGGCGCGCACGCCCGGTCTTCGAGGCCACCCTCGCGGGGCGCTTCGATTTCCGGATCATGCCGGACTTCGGCGGCGGGGCGACCGTCCTCCAGGACGCCTACCTCGACGCCCGCTTCCGGCCGACGTTCAGGGTCCGCGTGGGGAAATTCAAGACTCCGTTCGGCATCGAGCGCCTGCAGTCCGCGACGGACATCGTCTTCGCCGAGCGCGCGCTTCCGACGAACCTCGTCCCCAATCGCGACGTCGGCGTGCAGCTCCACGGCGAGCTCGGCGAGGGGCTCTTCCAGTACGCGGTCGGGGTGTTCAACGGCGTTCCGGACGCGGGAAGCGCGGACGTTGATTCGAACGAGGGAAAAGACGTCGCCGCTCGCGTCTGGTTCAAACCCGTGAAGCAGGGCGCCGCCTCCGGGCTGGGGCTCGGCCTCGCGGCGACGGCGGGATCGCAGCAGGGCACGCTGGCCACGACCGGACTCTCTCCGTATCGCAGCGTCTCGCTCCAGCCGTTCTTCAGCTGGCGCACGGGCGCGACACTGCCGCTGACCGTCGTCTCGGCGGGGGATCGCACGCGCCTGTCGCCGCAGGCCTGGTACTACGTCGGCCCGTTCGGCTTGCTCGCCGAATACGTGCGCTCCACCCAGGACGTCCGGCTCGACACGACCGACGGTTCGTTCGATGCGAGCGCGTGGTCGGCGACGGCGACGTGGCTCATCACCGGAGAGAAGGCGTCTTACCGCAGCCCCACGCCGGGCCGTCCCGTGGAGTCGAAGTCCGGCGGCATCGGCGCCTGGGAGATCGCGGCACGCTACGGGCGGCTGACGGTGGACGACGACGCGTTCCCGGTCTTCGCCGACCCGGCGGTGTCGTCGAGCCGGGCCACCGAGGCCGCGATCGGCCTCAACGTCTACCTCAACCGCAACGTGAAGTTCGTGCTCGACGTCCACCACACGTCGTTCGAGGGAGGCGCCGCCGCCGGCGCCGATCGACCCTCCGAAACCGCCCTGATCACCCGCGCCCAGGTGGCGTTCTAGACCCCGGGGAGGCACACCGATGAA
>DASVAW010000127.1 GCA_036376135.1 Candidatus Polarisedimenticolaceae bacterium
CCCGGTCGAGCCGGGCTCCCCGGCCGGCGAGCACCCCGTCGAGGATGCCCACCTGCTCGACCGTCCGCGGGAACCCGTCCAGGATGAACCCCGCAACGGCGTCCGGCTGCGCCAGCCGCTCCCCGAGCAGGTCGCCGATCAACTGGTCCGGGACCAGCTGGCCGGCCTCCATGAACCCCTTGGCCTTGCGGCCGAGGGAGGTTCCCTCCTTGACGGCGGCGCGGAGCAGGTCCCCGGTGGATACGTGGGGGACCCGCAGGCGCTCCGTGAGGAACTTCGCCTGCGTACCCTTCCCGACCCCCGGGGGGCCAATCAGGATGACTCTCACGCCGAAACCGCCACTATAGCAAACACGCGCACACCCTTCGTCAGCCCCTGCGGCCGCGGATGCGCGTGCCCTTCATGAAACCTTCGTAATTCCGCATGATCAGCTGGGACTCGATCTGCTGGACCGTGTCCATGGCCACCCCCACCACGATGAGCAGGGAGGTGCCGCCGAAGTAGAACTTGACGTTGAGGCCGTCGAGCAGGATCCGGGGAAGGATCGAGTCCAGCGCGTTTCCGACGACGGGAAGCCGCTGGAGCTGAAGGCCGCTGATCAGCAGCACCGGCAGGATCGAGATCAGGGCCAGGTAGACCGAGCCGCCGAAGGTCAGGCGGGTGAGGATCCGGTCGATGTACTCGGCCGTGCGCTTGCCGGGGCGGATTCCCGGGATGAACCCGCCGTACTTCTTCATGTTGTCGGCCTGGTCCATCGGGTTGAAGATGATCGACACGTAGAAGAACGCGAAGAAGACGATCAGGACCAGATACAGGATGTTGTGCAGCGGCGCGGAGTACTCGAGCTGCCGCGCGAGCTCCTGCGTGAACCCGATCTCCTTCAGCGGCCCCAGCGTGAGCAGCGTCGTCGGGATGGCGAGCATCGACGAGGCGAAGATGACCGGGATGACGCCGGCGGTATTCACGCGCAGCGGCAGGTAGGTCGACGCGCCGCCGTACACGCGGCGCCCGACGACGCGTTTGGCGTAGTTGATCGGGATCTTGCGCTGCGCGCGCTCGACGAAGACGATCGCCGCGACGACGGCGACCATCAGGGCGACCAGGATCACGAGCACGAGCGCGTTCATGGATCCGGACTGCAGGTCGATCCAGGTCTGGTGGATGGCCGCGGGGAGGCCGACGACGATCCCGGCGTAGATGATCAGGGAGATCCCGTTCCCGATGCCGCGCTCGGAGATCTGCTCGCCCAGCCACATCAGGAACGCCGTTCCCGTGGTCAGGGTGATCATGGTCAACAGCGTGAACCCGAACCCGGGACTCCGCACGATCTGGCCGACGCCGCCGGTGGCCGAGGAGTACTCGATCCACCGCGCGATCCCGAACGACTGCACGAGGGCGAGGACCACCGTCCCGTACCGGGTGAACTGGGTGATCTTCTTGCGGCCGGCCTCCCCCTCCTTGCTGAGCTTCTCGAGGTAGGGCCAGACGACCGTGAGCAGCTGCAGGACGATCGACGCGGTGATGTACGGCATGATCCCGAGCGCGAAGATGGAGAAGCGCTTCAGGTTGCCGCCCGCGAAGAGGTCGACGTAACCCAGGATCCCGCCGCCGCCGCTCTGCTCGAACAGCCGCGTCAGGGCCGCGGTGTCGATCCCCGGCACCCAGATGTGGCCGCCGATGCGGTACACGGCGAGCAGGCCCAGCGTGTACAGCACCCGCTTCCGCAGGTCCGGAATGGCGAAGATGTTCTTGAAGCTCTGGATCATCCGCCGATCACCTCGGCCGAGCCTCCGGCCGCCTGGATCTTCTTGGCGGCCGCCCCCGTGAACTTGTGGACCTTCACGTTCAGGGCGACCTTGACCTCGCCGTTTCCGAGGATCTTGACCGGGCCCTTGCCCTTGCGGATCAGGCCCGCCTTCTCGAGCGACTCCGGCGTCACCGCCGAGCCCGCGGGGAGGTCATTCAGCCGGTCCACGTTCACCGTCCGGAACTCGACCCGGAAGATGTTGGTGAACCCGCGCTTGGGGATGCGGCGGTGGAGCGGCATCTGGCCGCCCTCGAAGCCCCGCTTCGCGGAGTAGCCGCTGCGCGACTTCTGGCCCTTCTCCCCTCGTCCGGACGTCTTGCCGGAGCCGGACCCCGGGCCGCGACCCACGCGCTTGCGGTTCTTGCGGGATCCCGCGGCCGGCTTGAGCTTGCTCTGATCCATGACTGCCCCTTCAGTCCCGCACGATCTCGACGAGATGCGGGATCTTGGCGATCATCCCGCGCACGGCGGGGTTGTCCGGATATTCGCGCACGCGGCCGAGCTTCTCGAGGCCGAGCGCCCGGAGCGTCGCCTTCTGCGTCTTGTCGAAGCCGATGCCGCTGCGCACCTGGCGCACCTTGATCGTCGCCTTCGACTTCGCTTTCGCCTTCGTCGCGGCGCTCATCGCCCGGCCTCCGGCTGGTTCTTGCCGCGCATCTTGTCGACCTGCTCCTTGCTCTTGAGCGAGCGCAGGCCCTCGAAGGTCGCGCGGATCACGTTGTGCGGGTTCGCGGTTCCGAGCGACTTGGTCAGGATGTCCTGGATCCCGGCCGACTCGAGCACGGCGCGCACCGCGCCGCCCGCGATGACGCCCGTTCCCGGCGCGGCCGGCTTCAGGAGCACCTGGCCCGAGCCGAAGCGGCCGACCACCGCGTGCGGGATCGTGCTTCCCCGGCGCGACACGTGGACGAGGTTGCGCTTGGCCTGCTCGACCCCCTTCGCGATCGCGGCCGGGACCTCGCGCGCCTTGCCGGAGGCGAAGCCGACCCAACCGTTGCCGTCGCCGACCACCACGAGCGCCGCGAAGGAGAAGTTCTTGCCCCCCTTCACGACCTTGGTCACGCGATTGATGTGGACGACGCGATCCTTCAGCTCGCCCACGTTCTCCTGATCCCGTTCGGCCACGACGACCTCCGTCAGAACTTGAGGCCCGCTTCGCGGGCTGCGTCCGCGAGCGCCTTGATGCGCCCGTGGTACAGGTAGCCGCCGCGGTCGAAGACCACGGCCTCGATCCCCTTCGCCTTCAGCCGCTCGGCGATGGCGCCCCCCACGACCTTCGCCGCGTCGGTCTTCCCCTTGCCCTTGGCGGGCTTGAGGTCCTTGTCCACGGTGGAGGCGCAGGCGAGCGTCGCGCCGGTGGCGTCGTCGATGGCCTGGGCGTAGATGTGCTTGTCCGACCGGAACACGGCCAGCCGCGGCCGCGAAGCGGTCCCTTCGACCTTCTTGCGGATCCGGTAGCGGATGCGCCGCCGGGTCGCGTCCCTGTCGATGTTGCGCTGCATGGTCTTCGTCTCCCCGGCCTACTTCGCGCCGGTCTTGCCGGCCTTCTTGCGAAGGTGCTCGCCGGCGTAGCGGATTCCCTTGCCCTTGTAGACGTCCGGCGGACGCAGCTTGCGGATCTTCGCCGCCACCTGGCCCACCTGCTGCCGGTCGATGCCCGTGACGACGAGCTTGGTCTGCTTGTCGACGGCGATCGAGATCCCGTCGGGAATCGGGAAGTCCACCGGGTGCGTGTACCCGAGCGAGAACTGCACCGACTTCCCGGAAACCTGGGCGCGGTAACCGACGCCGTGGATCTCGAGCTCCTTCGAGAAGCCCTTGGTCACGCCCGACACCGCGTTGGCGAGCAGCGCACGCACGAGCCCGTGCAGCGCCTTCTGTTCCTTGGTCTCCGCCCCGCGGTGGACGACGATCCGCCCCTCCGCCACCTCGGCGGTGATGCCCGAGGGAAGCGGCTGAACGAGGGTCCCCTTCGGGCCCTGGATCGTCACCGCGCCGCCCTCGATGCCGGCGGTGACGCCCTTGGCGAGCGGCACCGGCAGTCTTCCGATACGAGACATCGCTTCCTCCCTCGTTCCCGGACGCCTACCAGACGTTGCAGAGGACCTCGCCGCCAACCCCGAGCTTGCGACAGGTGTTGCCGGCGAGAACGCCCTTGGGCGTCGACAGGATCGTGATCCCCAGGCCCCCGAGGACCTTCGGGATCTCGTCCTTGCCGCAGTACACGCGGCGACCGGGCTTGGAGACGCGCTCGATGCCCGTGATCGCGCGTTCCCCGGCCCGTCCGTACTTCAACTGGATGCGAAGCAGCCGCCTGAGCCCCGCCTCCTCCTCGGTGAAGCTCTCGATGTACCCCTCCTCCTTGAGGATGGCGGCGATCGAGGCCTTCATCCGCGACGCGGGCACGTCGACGGTCTGGTGCTTGGCCTGCTGCGCGTTGCGGATGCGCGTCAGGAGATCGGAAATCGGGTCGGTCATGCTCATGTTCGCGCCTCCCTCACCAGCTCGACTTGGTCACGCCCGGAAGCGCGCCCTCGAGGGCCAGGTTGCGGAAGCAGATGCGGCAAAGCTGGAACTTCCGGATGTAGGCGCGCGAGCGCCCGCACCGGTTGCAGCGATTCTTCGCT
>DASVAW010000128.1 GCA_036376135.1 Candidatus Polarisedimenticolaceae bacterium
GATCGTCCCAGGGGGAGAGCGAGACGGCGCGCTCCAGGCCCGTCACGCGCCGCGGGCTCGAGTCGGGCTCGGCGAGCGCGCGCCCTCCCGCGAACGAGGCGCGCCACGACGGCAGGACGAGCGCCGTCCAGATCGCGCCCAAGAGAATCGCGGCCGCCGCCTGCGCGGCGAGAGTCGACGCCGGAGCCGGAGCCGGGCGGGCGTTCGCCGGAGCCGCGGCCCCCTCGCCCGTCTCCGGCTCGATGGAGCGGGAGCGCCCCGCGACCCAGCCGGCGAGCGCGGCCGCGAGCGACCCCGTCGCCGCCACCGAGAAACCGACCGCGCTCGAGGCCGCCCACGCCGCCAGCGAGGCCCCCACGACGGCGGCGGCCGTGGCCGCGTCGGGCTCGATTCGCCTCGAGACCCGGAGGCAGGCGCGAAGGACGAGGAATCCCACCAGGAGCGCAGCGACAAGACCGACCCCCCCCTGGGTGGCCGCGATCTGCAGCACCTCGTTGTGCGCCCGATCCGTCGTCGCGTTCCACTCGATCCGCGAGAAGGCGGGGGTCCGATACGAGATGAAGGCGGCCCCGTACGCGTCGGTGCCGACGCCGAGGAGCGGGTGGTCGGACATCATGCCGAGCGCGATGCCCCAGAGCTCGACGCGCGATCTCGTCGTCGGCGCCTGGAGGTCGGCGACCTGCTTCAATCGCGTGACGAATCCCGAACCGAGGGGCGTCGCGAGAGGGAGGAGGAAGACGATCGCCGCCGCCGCGAGGAGGACGAGCCGTCGCCGTCGCGTTTGCGCGGGGGCCTCGGCGGGCCGGGTCCCCGTCGCGCGGATCGCCAGGAAAGCCGCCCCCGCCGCGGCCGCGCCGATCCAGGCCCCGCGCGAGAGGGTGGCGGCGAGGACGAAGAGCGCGAGGGCGGAGACGAGGAGCGCCGCGAGGCGGCCCGCGGCCGTGCGCGCGCGCGCGACCGTCAGGAGCGTCAAGGGAAGCGCCATCGCGAGGTAGGCGCCCAGCGAATTCGGATGTCCCAGGGGACCCGGGACTCGCGTGCTGCCGTCGAACGTCGCGCCGCCGAGCCAGTGGAAGGGGTCGTGCCCGGTGAGCTGAAGGAGCGCGTAGACGGATGCCGAACCGGCCGCCAGCGTCACGACAGCGGCCACGCGCTCGAGCCACCGCGGCGAGTCCGACGCGCGGCGCGACGCGAAGAAGAGCGTCGTCATCGCCGCGGCGACCAGGAATCCGGCCGGCCGCGCCGAGGAGCCGTGCAGGCTCAGTTCGGGACGGATCGAGGCGATCGTGGAGGCCGCGGACGAGAGGAGGAAGAGCAGGACCGCGGCGCCCGCCGGATCCAGTCGCAGCGAGTCGTAGCAGCGGGCCGCGGCGCCCCGGAGGGCGGCCCCGAATCCCCGGTCGAGGCCCGCCGCGAAGAGTCGTCCGAGCGACATCGACGCGAGGAGCGCGGCGCCGGTCAGAACGATGCCGACCTTGTGGGGTTCGAACGCGTCGTAGCCCCCAGGAACGAACGCCAGCGGCGTGACGCCGAGAAGAATGAGGAGAATGACCTGCATCGTGGTGGCCCATCGTGGCGGCTCGGGGGGCTTGCCGTCAATGGACCGAATGGCGACGAATGGGGGGAAGGGAGCGCTCGACGGTTACGCGGTCGCGGGAGCGATGCGGGGCCCGGACGGCGGGCCGAGGATGAAATCGTTGGGGAGTCTCCAAACGGCGAACTCGTACTCGGGCGAGGGTTCGTGCCCGGGCCGGACCCGCTCGGGGGATGCGCCCAGCAGTGCCGACCACCGAGGAATGAACTCCCGCTCGCTCGGACGCTCCGCATCATCCAGAAGCAGAACGGTGCCCGCGCCGAGGCGGGAGAGAAGCGTCGGTACGAGCCCGTATCGCGCGCCCGGCGCGCGCCCCGACGGTCCGTCGCAGACGGCAAGGGAGATCCGCTCGGGCAGCGGTTCGCTCGGCAGCGAGTACCATTCGTAGTCGTCGTAGGACCGAAGCGGCGCGTGAACGACGGAGACGGAATCGATCCCGTGCCGACTCAGGCAATTCCGAACAGACTCGGCCCACTGAGGATCCTCCTCGAGGGTCGTCACGTGAAGCCCTCGGACCTGGCTCACGACTCCCAGGATCAGCGTGGAGATTCCGGCTCCGCACTCGACGATCGGTCCCGAAGCTCGTACGGCGTTGTCGAGCACGCGCTGCAGGAACTCGACATGAGGCGTCCAGGCTTCGTTTCCCCACGCCGATGACAGCCGGTCGAGCGTCCCGGGTTCTGGAGCGAGTGGATCGTCGGATTCCATCCACCCGCGCAGGAGGCGGGTCAGACGATGACGCCCGAATCGGGCTTGGAGGGCATTTCTCAACGACCATGGAAGAAACATGAGAGGCTGCATGCGGCGTACTCACTCCCCGACCGGCACGCATCCGGGGCTCTAACGAGTAAGGGCCTGGAGCGGCGCGGCTGCGCGGTGCGTTCGCGAGTCTGAACCGCTGGACGCCACATGGCAAGGAATTGCGCATCTCACACG